>VBEW01000033.1 GCA_005889225.1 Chloroflexota bacterium
TGCCCTACGTCGAGACCACCCGGTAGTGGAGGTGAACGAACCCCCCGTGGAATCGACGCTCGTCCAGCAGCTGGAGCTTGATCCGGACGTCCTTTGGGAGGGCGCTATTCCCGGCGCCGACGATGATGGGAGCGAGGAACAGGTGAACGTCGTCAACGAGCGAAGCCTGTAGCGCCTGGGCCGCGAGGTGAGGGCCCCCCACACTGAGGTGGCGATTCGCGGAGGCTTTCATCCGGCGGATCTCCTCAGGATCGAATTCGCGCTGGATTCGGGTGCGTTCGCTGGACGGGGTTTTCAATGTCCGGGAGAAAACGACCTTGTCGGCCGCCTTCCAGATCTTTGTGTAGTCCTGCATGAAAGGCGGCTGGCCATCCTTCGGCATGGTTTCCCAGGCGACCATCACCTCGTACATGCGTCGCCCATAGAGGTACGTACCGACCTGCCGCTCGAGGTCGTTCACGAAGGCGTGCACCTCCTCATCCGGTGCCGCCCAGTCGAAGCTGCCGCGGTCGTCGGCCACGTAGCCGTCGAGCGAAGCGATCGCCGAGTAGATCAGCTTTGCGGTCGCCATTTGACCTCCTGTGTAGGCGGAACTGACCGGACTTTCGACGTGGTAGCGTCCCCAATATCGCACCTGAGGTCACGCCACGAGAGCTCATCGCAGACCTGTTTGTCACGCTCGAAGGGTTCGCTGCAGGCGAGGGTGTCGGCCCGTACTTCGGCTATGCCGGTCCGGAGTTGGAGAACTGGATCCGCAGGCACCTCGATCGACCCCAGGTCGTGGTCATGGGGCGAGTCACGTACGAGGCGCTTTCGAGGTACGCAGTGTCAGAGACGGACGCAGGATCCAAACGGCTCGCCGGCCTTCCGAAGTTGGTCTTTTCAAACACCCTTCGAGAACCGCTTGCCTGGAGCAACACCAACCTGATCAAGGGTGATGTCGCCGACGCCATCCGGACCCTCAAGCATCAGGCTGGCCCCCCGCTCCGCTCCATCGGCAGCATCACGCTGGTGAAGACGATGATGCAGCTCGGATTGGTCGACCGACTGCGGCTGACGATCTTTCCCCTCGTCCTTGGAAGCGCTGGCAGGGAGCCGATCTTTGCCGGCTATCCTGAGACCCGCTTTGAGCTCATCGATTCAAAGGTCCTTGACTCGAGACTCATCGTGCTCGAATACCGGCCTCTGATCCATCCCGCCGCTCGTTGATCAGGCGGCCTCCGGCAGGGATACACGCCGGGCGGACACCCGATCGACGACCGGAAGCAGGGCCGCCAAAAGACACAGGATGAGCGGCAGCGGCGTGCCTATGAGCAGCGCTCCCCCAAGGCCGGCCGCCATGACGATACGTTCCCGCAGGGCGGGCGCAGTGTGCATCCATAGCCAGGCGGCAGGGACGAGGATAGCCAGATCGTCTGGATGGTAGAAGGGCGTGATCAGGAGCGAACCGATCACCCCGAGGGCGATCGACCACTGCGGTCCGCGGGCGCGCCCGACGAACGCCGCCAGGGTGATGCCGATCAGCACCGCGGTCTGTGCGGCCAGCGCGGCCACGCCATGGCCGACCAGGCCGGGCAGCGTCAGACCGACCGGGACCTGGTAGGCGGCGAGGCCGCCTGTCGCGTCCTGTAACCGGCTGACATACGCCGCGATCCCGTCGGTCCCCACGGCGGCCAGGGTGACGACAGCCAGCGCGGCTGAGGCGGAGGCCCAGCCGATCGCGGCGCGAAATTGCAACCCGGCCACCAGGCCGAGCGGCACCAGAAACGCGAGCTGTGGCTTGACCGCGATCAGGCTGAGGATGATGCCGGCGAAGACCGGAGAGCCGCGCCGCAGGCACCACCAGCACAGCGCAAGGGTGGCGCCCAGCAGCATCACCACCTGGCCGAGTAGCAGGGAGAAGGCGACCAGGGGCAGGGCGAACGCGATCCCAAGCTGCATGCTCCGCTGCCAGCGCGAGCCTGGCGCGAGCAGCCGCCAGGTGACGAGCACCGCGATGCCGAGCAGCAGGTTCCAGATCGCGTACGCCACGGGGAAGGGCAGCACCGCGAGCGGCGCGACAACAAAGGCGAGTGGCGGCGGGTACACGGCCGGATACCAGAGAAGGGGCCCCAGGGCTTGCCATTCCTGGCGCTGGGCGGCGACCTCGTAGAGATGACCGAAGCCGGCATGCAGCCCGATCCGGGTGAACGCGTAATAGGCGGCGAAGTCGCCTTCGAACGGCCGGTTGATCGCGAACGTGATCCAGCCGATCAGGTTGTGGAGGGCCGCCAGCCCCACCCCGATGAGCGCCACCACCTTGGCCAGACGCTGCCCGCGCTCGCTGAGCGACCGGTGCATGCGCATACAACGAAAGCAATAAACCGAGGATCGACAACGTCATCAAATCGTGACGGTCGGCATCGGCCTGGTCGGCTGCGGCCGCTGGGGTCTCAATTACCTGCGCGCCTTTTCGGAGATCGAGGGCTGCCGAGTCGTCGCAGCCTGTGACCTGAGCGCGGCTCGCCTCCACGAGGCCGAACGACGCGCCGCGGGCTTACGCACCGGTACGGACGTTGGTACGTTACTCGCGGCCAGTGACGTCGACGCTGTCGTCATCGCCACCGACGCCACCCGCCACTACGAGGTGGCCCGCGCCGCGCTCGAGGCCGGCAAAGACTGCCTGGTTGAGAAGCCGCTGACGACCGATGCCGATCAGGCTCGCGAGCTGCGCGACCTTGCCGGGCGGAAAAGTCGCCTGCTCATGGTTGGACACGTCTTTCGCTACAACCCCGGAATCAATCACTTGCAGAAGGTGATCGGGTCCGGCGCGCTCGGACAGCTCGAGTACCTGACCTTCACCAGGACGAATCTTGGTCCGATCCGTTCTGACGTCAACGTGGTCTGGGATCTGATGACCCACGACGTGTCCATCCTCTTGCACTTCCTCAACCAGGCGCCGGCGTGGGTTTCGGCGCAGGGCGCCTCGTTCCTCTCGTCGCGCTGCGAGGACGTGGCCTTTGCGACGCTCGGATTCGACGGTGGCGTCGTCGCCAACATCCGCGCCAGCTGGCTGGATCCCCGAAAGGTGCGCGAGATCACCGTGGTGGGCAGTGGCAAGATGGCGTTCTTCAACGACCTCGAGACCCAGGAGCCGGTCCGCATCTTCGACAAAGGGGCGATGCGGGAGCCATCCTACGAGAGCTTCGGGGAATTCAAGCTGGTCACCCGGACGGGTGATGTGGTCAGCCCGGCGATCCCGGCGGGCGAACCGCTCAAGAACCAGTGTCAGCACTTTCTTCGGTCGGTTATGACCCGCCAGCCGGTCCTCAGCGATGGCAACGACGGGCTGCGAGTGGTCGAGGTCATCGTGGCCATCAACCAATCGATCGCTCAGCGAGGTGCGCCGATCCTGCTCAGGTCCGCCCTCGCCGAGGCGGCATGACCTGCAGTAGTTAGTCTGGACAGATACACAGATTAGTGGTAGGATGACGGGCGGTGTCCGGAGCCGACGAGCCCGGGCTGCTGGCCTCCCTGGTCGGGCAGCGGGGTGATCTCTCGGGGCTGCGAGCCCTGCTTGCGGAAGGCGGCATCGTGGAGCGGCCGCCCGGCGACCTGAGGCAGGCCGCCCGCCGCCACGGATTCCGTCCGGCCCAGGTGCGTCGTCTGCTGGCGGTGCGCGAGCTCGCCCGGCGCTGGCACGTGCCAGCGGATACCGCCGCCCCCGCGGTGACGTCCCCCCGGGAGGCGATGCTGCAGCTCCAGGACCTGCGGAACAGCCCGAAGGAGTGCTTCACCGTGCTCTATCTGAATACGCGCAACCAGCCACTCGCCTGCGAGCAGGTGGCGGTGGGCGGCCTCAATGTGGCTGCCCTTCAGCCTCGCGAAGTGTTCGGTCCCGCGCTGACCCTGGGAGCCGCGGCGGTCATCCTGGCGCACAACCACCCGTCGGGTGACCCCACCCCCAGCCCGGAGGACCTGGCCGTCACCCGCCACCTGCAGGAGGCCGGTCGGTTACTCGGAGTGGAGGTGCTTGATCACCTGGTGGTCTGCGCCGACCGCTTCCGGAGCCTACGGGAGACCGGCAGTCTCTGAGACGGACCTGCTGCCGGAGAGAAACGACCCGGACTCCGGCAGTAGGCCAAACTTGGCTACTATATGATGTGATATTCGAGTTGTCAAATTCACAACTCGAGCTCCAATCAATCCGGCAAACACGGCGGGCACACTGACCCCGGCAGTGAGAGAATATGGGGGCTCGCCTGCCGGCGAGCGGCGGCCCAGACGGGGCAGGAAAACCGACCACTGAGCGATGGTCGGTTTTCTGTTTTCTCAGCTCGTCCGGAAGATCTCGGTGATCTGTCCGGTGCCGTAATCGCCCACCAGGAGGCCGCCGTCGCGGGCGACGACGATGCCCAGCGGGTGGGAGAAGCCGGTAGCGAAGTCGCTGACCTGGCCATGCTCCGTTTCGCCCGAGCCTGACAGAACGACCCGCACCACGCGGCGTCCCGCAGGACCGCCGCCGTTCGTTCCCCACTCGGTCACGAAGACGTTCTCGGCGTAGCCGGCCCCAAACTCACGGCCGTCGTAGAACACGATGCCGTCGGCCGACGTGTGCGGCGTAAACACCGCGATCGGCCGCGCCACCCCGCCGCAATTTCCATGGAGGCTTCCGTCCGGGTAGGCCGGCCAGCAGCGCGGCCATCCGGCGTCCCCGCCGTTGACTCGCAGCATGTGGTCGGCCGGCTGGCCCCCGAGGTTGTCCTGCCCGTTGATCGTGACGTAGGCGTCATCCGTCGAGGGCCGAACCGCGAGGCCGTAGGGGTTTCGGGTGCCGCGCAGCGCGACACCGGCATAGGTCCAATTGGCGTGGAAGCGCAATACCGCCGCGCTCCTGGAGTCGCGCTCGTTGCAGACGTCGCACGTTGACCCGACCCCGAGCAGGAAGTCGCCATTAGGCATCGACGCGATCCAGTCGTTTTGGTGGCGGCCGACCGGTAATCCGCTGACAACGCTGCCCCCTCCGGACAGTCCGCCGCCGGTCAGGTGGTAGGCGCGGACGCTTCCTCTGACGGAGACGTAGAGGTCAGGGCCGCGCCAGGCCAGGCCGAGCGCGACCGGCAGGCCCGCGACTAAAAGCTGAGGCCTGGCACCCGGCGAGGGGACGACCTCGATCGAGCCGCCGGCAGTCAGGACGTACAACCGACCATCGGGACCGTAGGCCATTGCCGTGATCGTTCCCAGCCCCTGGCCGTAGACATACGCCGAGAAGCCGGCAACCAGGTGAATGCCGCCGGCGGGTGGCAGGCTGGGAGGAGGAGGGAGGGGAGCGGGCGGCGGCGCGGGCGTGGGGCTGGGGGTGGGCGTCGGCGTGTGCCGCGGCGACGCAGTTGGCGACGGCTGCGCGGTCGGCTGACCGCAGCCGATCAGCAGCAGCCCGATCAGCGGCGCAAGTATCTGCCGCCTCAAGACAGCGGGGGAATGGCGAGCACGAGCTTGCCAAATTGCTCGGCGCGGGCCATCCGCTCCTGCGCCTGCGCGGCCTGCTCCAACGGGAACGTCCGGTCGACCACCGGCCGGAAGACCTTCGCCGCCAGCAGGGCGTTCAGTTGTTCCCAATCGTGGCGGGTGCCCATGGTCGATCCGTAGATCGTGATCTGCTTTTGGAAGATGCGGCGGATATCCTCCTCCGGCTTGGGGCCGCTGGTGGCACCACAGGTGACCAGCCGCCCGCCCCTGGCCAGCGCCCGGATGCTGCCCGGCCAGGTGGCCGCCCCGACGTTGTCGATCACGACATCGACACCGCGCTTGTTGGTGATGCTCCAGGCCTCCTTTGAGAAGTCGGTGTTCTGGTGGTTGATCAGGACGTCCGCACCGAGCTCGCGCGCGCGTTGCAGCTTCTCGTCGCTCCGTGATGTCACGAACACCAACGCGCCGGCATGTTTGGCGATCTGCAGCGCTGCGATGGAGACCCCGCCGCCGATGCCGAGGATCAACACCGTCTCCCCCGGCACCACTCGGGCCTTGCCGACCATCATCCGCCAGGCCGTGAGAAAGACCAGCGGAAAGGCGGCCGCCTCCTCGAAGCTGAGGCCATCCGGGATGGGCCGCAGGTTGACCTCCGGCATCACCAGAGCCTGGGCGAAGCTGCCGTCCCGGTGCTCACCAAGAATTTCCCACGTATCGCAGAGGCTGTGCTCGCCGCGGGCGCAATAGTCGCAGGTGCCGTCGCTCAGTCCAGGGTCGAAGAACACGCCGGTGCCCACCGGGTACCGGCTGGCGCCGGGACCGTTCGCCGCCACCACGCCGGCGCCGTCGGCCCCGCCGATATGGGGGAGCGGGACCTTTGGGATGGCGCCGTCACGGGTGAACAAATCCACATGGTTGAGCGCCGCCGCCCGGAGCGCGATCAGCACCTCGCCGGGCCCCGGCTCCGGCGTCGGCGCGTCCTCGTAGCGCAGCACCTCCGGCCCCCCGTGCCGGTGGAATCGAATCGCTTTCATCGGCCCAACCAGCTTAGCGGCGCCGTGGCTTTTGCCGAATCGAATGCCGTCGCGTGACACGACGCCCGCCGCCAAGCAAGCTCAACGATTGCGACGAAAGAAAGTCACGGAGCGTGACGTTGCAGTATCGAAATCCCCAACCGCAAACGCGGTGATGTCAAAAATCATGACCTATAATGTGGCGCACGTGACTGCCGACCCCGAGATTCAATTGCTGAACCGGCTCGGTGGTCTTTTCACCTCGTCGCTCTCGCTGAACGAAAACATCGAGGCGATGCTGCGGGCGACCTCCCAGATGATGCAGTTCGACGCGGCCACCGTCTTCCTGCTCAACGAGGGCAGCCGCGAGCTGACCGCCTGTGCCACCTACCCGCACCAGGACATGGTGCCGCACATCGCCCACTTCGTCCTGGGCGAGGGCATCCTGGGCTACGCCGTCGAGCAACTGGAGACCCTCAATATTGTCGACGCCACCCTGGATCCGCGGTTCAAGATCCTCGACCAGAGCCGTTCCCCGCGGTCCCTCATGGTTCAGCCGCTGGCCACCCCGCAGCGGGTCGTCGGCGCCATGACCATTTCGCGCCAGCGCGTCGATCCCTTCACCGAGCTGGACATGGCCATCCTCAGGGTCATCACCAACCAGGCGGCCATCGGCATCGACAATGGCCGGCTCTACGAGCAGCTGCAGGCGCACCTGGGCGAGCTCGAGACGGCGAACGCCCAGATCGCGGAGGTGAGCCGGCTCAAATCCGAGTTCCTCGCCAACATGTCGCACGAGCTGCGCACCCCGCTGAACGCCATCCTGGGCTTTAGCGAGCTGCTCCGCGACGACCTGGCGGGCAAGATCACCGAGAAGCAGCGCAAAGACTGCCTCGACAACATCTACAACAGCGGCCGCCACCTGTTGTCGCTGATCAACGACGTGCTCGATCTGACGAAGATCGAGGCCGGCCGGATGGACCTGGTCTACGAGGAATTCGGCGTCGAATCGGCGGTTCGCGAGGTGCTAAACGTCCTGCGCTCGCTCGCGATCAAGAAGGATATCGAGATCGCGTCAACTGTGGAGCCCTCCGATACGGTCCTGATTGCCGATAAGAACAAGTTCAAGCAGGTGCTCTACAACCTGCTGTCCAACGCGATCAAGTTCACGCCGCCATCCGGCCGGATCGTGGTCCAGGCGCGGGCCCAGGACCAGCACCTGAAGATCGCCGTTCAGGACAGCGGCATTGGGATCGCCAAGGAGCTGCAGCACAAGATCTTCGGCGCCTTCTACCAGGTGCAGAGCGCCAGCAACCGGGAGTACCCGGGTACCGGCCTCGGCCTGGCCTTGACCAAGAAGCTGGTCGAACTCCACGGCGGGTCGATCGACTTCGAGAGCGCGGCCGATCAGGGGACCACCTTCACCGTCCAGCTGCCACTCCGGCCGGGCCCCAGCAAACGCAACCGGGTGCTGGTCGTGGAGGACAACCCCTCCAACCTGGATCTGGCCCGGATGGTCCTGGAGGGGAACGGCTTCGCCGTGGACACCGCCTCGAACGGCCAGGAGGGGCTGGAGAAGGCTCGCCACCTCCGGCCGGACCTAATACTGATGGATATGCAGCTTCCCGGCGTTGATGGATTAGCGGTGACTCGCCAGCTCAAAGCCGACCCGGCCACGGCGGACATCAAAGTGGTCGCTCTGACAGCCAATGCGCTGAAAGGGAGCGAAGAGCAGGCGCTGGCCGCGGGATGCTCCGGCTACATCGCGAAACCGATCGAACTCAAGAAATTCATGCTGCAAGTAACGAATTTCCTGGAGAAGGAGTAGACCCGACCAAATGCCGTTCCCGAAAACGATTCTGATGATTGAGGACGACGCCCCGACCCGGGAGGTCGTCCGGATGGCATGCGTGGGTCAAAACCTCAACCTGATCGAGGCGGAAACCGGGGAGAAGGGGATGGAGATGATCGAGAAGTCCGAGCCGGACCTCGTCATCCTCGACCTGAACCTGCCCGGCGTCTCGGGCATGGATGTGTGCCGCCAGCTGCGCGCCGACGGCACCCAGGTGCCGGTCATCATGTTGACCGCCAAGAACGACACCATCGACGTGGTCGTCGGACTCGAAGTGGGGGCCGACGACTACCTGACCAAGCCCTTTGAGGTCCGAGAACTCCTGGCCCGGGTGGGCGCCCACCTGCGCCGGAGCGAGCAGGCGGTGACGCAGGCGCAGCCCAAGACGCGCTTCGAGTTCCCCGGCCTCATCATCGACATGAACAGCCGCCAGGTCTGGCGCGAGAACCAGGAAGTCGCCCTCACGCTGACCGAGTTCAATCTCCTCTCCCTGTTGGCCTCGCAGGCCGGCCAGGTGGTCAGCCGTGGTGAGCTGCTGCGCAAGGTCTGGGGTTACGAGGTCGAAATCGAGACCCGCACTGTCGATGCCCACGTTTACCGGCTGCGCAAGAAGATCGAGCGAGACTCCGAGAAGCCACATTACATTCACTCCGTCCCCGGGATTGGCTATCGCTTCGTAGCCGAATAGATTCCTCAGCCGGGCCTATTTGTTTGGTCCGGGCATATAGCGCTCGTCTGGGCAATCGAGTATGGTCGATGAGGGGATTCGCGGTGCTCGCCAGGGGAGCCGATGGCCAAACTCATTGCCAGGATCGACCCGACGCTGCAGGACTATATCGAAGCGGCCGCCCGGGCGGAGCGTGTTCCGATCGATGAGTATGCGGGCGCGCTCCTGCAAGTTGGCTGGGACGCGCTGTTCGGGTTCCGCCGCTCCGATCGTCTACCACGCGCGGCGGCTGCATCACGGCAGGCGGAATTGCGCGCCCGCTTCGTCGAGCTGCGCGCGAGTCTCAGTCACAACCCTCCGCAGGTTGGTCCCGATCCCGCCGCGCCACCTCCATAATGGAGGCATCGTGGCCGACGACACCGAACGGGTGGCCGCGCTTTTGCACGAGGTTGCGGAAACGCATCACATCGTGTACCGGATCGTCGACGGAGAAGACCCGGATTGGGCATCGTGGTACGCGGACTGGCTGGTCCGCCTATCCGAGTTGCCCCAGGTGCTGAAGGCGACGCCGGTTCGGAGCGAGCTGGTCTACTTGCTCGTCAAGCTGGATCGGGACTACAACGGCTCGAAGCCGGACGAACCGTGGGAGCGGTTTTACGCCCGGCGGCTTCTCGAGCACTACCTGCCGGTCGCCGCGAAGAGCTAACCGCCGATCCCGGCGATCTCCTCCCAGAGCTGCAGGGCCGCACGCCGGCCCAGGTAGAAGCTGTCGAGGTCGAGCCGCTCATTGGGGGCGTGAGCGAGTGAGTCGGGGAGGACGAACCCGACCAGCAGGCAGGGGGCACCGAGCCGGCGCGCCATCACCTCCACGGCGCCGATCGAGCCGCCCGAGCGGATCAGCGCGGGCTCCTTCCCATAGACGCGGTGCAGCGCGCTCCGGGCGGCCTGGATCAGGGGGTGGTCGACGGGCATGATCCACGGATCACTGTGGCCGCTCAGCTCGGCGAGGCTGACGCGCACGGTTTTGGGAGCGACCTCGTCGATGTAGTCGCGCAGCGCCTGGAGCACCGCTCTTGGATCCTGGTCGGGCACCAGCCGGCAGCTGATTTTGGCGGCCGCCCACGCCGGGATGATCGTCTTGGCACCCGGTCCCTGATACCCACCCCAGATGCCGTTGACCTCCAGCGTCGGTCGAGCCCAGTTTCGTTCGGTGGGCGTGAAGCCGGGCTCACCATGCAGGGCGGTCAAGCCGTAGGTCTTTTTCAGGGCGGCCTCGTCGAATGGCACCCTTGCGAACTGACGCCGCTCCTCCTCGCTCAACGGTTGAACTCCGTCATAGAATCCGGGCACCAGCACGTGGCCCGCAGGGTCCTTGAGTCGCACCAGGATCTCTGCCAGCGCCTGCGCCGGATTCGGTGCCACCCCGCCGAGCAATCCGGAATGCATGTCAGTGCTGGCGGCCTCGACTCGGAGCTCGACGTAGACCAGGCCGCGGAGCGCGTAGGTGATCGCCGGGAATCCTTTGGCCACCATGGACGTGTCGCTGACGACGCAGTAGGTCGTCTTCAGCCGCTCCGCATTGGCGTCGACGAACGCTTCGAAGTGGGGGCTCGCGATCTCTTCTTCGCCTTCGGCGATCACCTTCAGGTTCAAGGGAAGTTCGCCGGTGCTGTTGAGCCGGGCGTGAATCGCCTGCCAGTGCAGGGCGATCTGGCCCTTGTCGTCGGATGAGCCGCGGGCCAGCAGCAGACCATCCTGGCGGATCGGTTCAAAGGGCGGTGACGTCCAGAGGTCGAGCGGATCGACTGGCTGGACGTCATAGTGACCGTAGAGAAGAACCGTGGGCTTGCCAGGCGCCTTTAGCCAGTCCGCATAGACCACCGGATGCCCGGCGGTCTCGATCACCTGCGCGTTCTCGAGTCCTATCCTCTCGTACTGCTCGGCAAGATGGCCGGCCGCCCGACGGACGTCGCTTAAGTGCTCGGGCTGGCTCGAGATGCTCGGGATGCGAAGAAAGTCCTCGAGTTCGTTGAGGCCTTGCTCGCGTGTTTGTTCCAGGAACTCTTCTGGCGAGCCCATCCTTACTATCTTCGCTGACGGAGCTGGGCTAGTAGATGAACCCGAGCAGGTCGAGTCCAGCGGTGGACTTGATCGTCCGATAGTCGACCCGGCCCCAACCGGCGTAGTTCATCTCTGAAACGGTGAAGGACCCGTCGGCGTTTACCGACTCGACGTAGGAGACGTGGCCAACTGGCGAGGTCCAGCTGATCCCTTGCACCATGATCGCGCCGACCATCGGAACCTGGCCTTCGGCAAAGCCGAACTGCTGGGCGTTGTACCACCATTGCCAGGCGTTGCCGGACCAGGGGATGTAGCGCTTATGGGCCACCCACCAGGTGCAGTAGCCGTAGGGGAATTTACCGCCGGAGCCGTAGACTGGTGCGTTGCTGTAGGTGATGGTGTAATTCGTCACCTGCCGGCCGAAGCGGTTCCAGGTAACCGTGCGCACCGTCTTCTTGCCGACCCCACCGGAATCCAGAGCCGGGCCGACGCCATCCGGCAGCATGAGCATGGTTCCGGCCTTCAGGTGAGCCGGATCTCGGATCAGGTTGAAGTCGATGATGTCCTGAACATTGACGTGATACTGGATGGCCAGGCCGCTCAGCTGGGTGTTTTGCTGGACCTTGACCAGGATGCCGTTTACCGGCGGGACCAGCAGCCGCTGACCCTGGACCACGCTGGTGACATCGGTGATGTTGTTCGCCCAGCGAAGCGTATCGACGGTGAGCCCGAAGCGGCCGGCGACGTTTTGCACCGTGTCGCCCGGCTTCATCGTGTAGTAGGAGACGTCGCGGCGGACCGGGGTATCCACGCTGGAGGTGCTCATCTTCATGATGAACCCGCCCTGGCTCACCACCACATCGTCGACGTGCGTGGTACGCAGGGAGACCGAAGGGGCCGGATTCGCGCCGTAGGCGGTGTCAGTGTGGAGTCGGTCGAAGGCTGCCAGTACCGGGATCAGCGCGGCCGCTAACAGAACAAGCGTGTGCGTTAAAAACCGGCTCTGTGCCAGATCACTTCCCCCGTGATAGCTCGAGTTGGTTTCTCAGGATGGTAGCACAGGTTAGGCCGCGGCAAGTGCAGCCGGCGTTCCCCGAAAACGTGGTAGCGGGCAAGGAGTGACAAAAATGTGAAAATAGGGAAGAGCTAGCCACTGCCCCCAGGGAAGCGGCTGAGCGGTTGTTGAATACGATCGGGCAGGAAGGGGCCCGTGGAGGCAGTCGTTTTGGGGTTCGACCGGGCAGGCATGAGGCGCTCAGGCCTTTACAGCTGTAAAGAATTTAGTAGACCTGTAAACCTGCCACGGGCTGTGGTCTTGCCGGCCAGTCGAGGCCGGAGGGTGGCCGTCGCCGCGCTGAGCCTGGCCGGTCTGGTCGGCCTGCTGCTGGTTCCGGCAGGCGCGCTGGCCGACACGGTACCCGGGTCATCGCCCGCCCCGTCGGTCGCACCCAGCTCGAGTCCGGGCTCGGACACGACGGCCGCAGCTTCCCCGACGCCCGAGGCCACCGCATCTCCGGTCAGCGGTACGTCCCCTCAGGTCGCGCCCGCCCCGGCGACCCAGGCACTCCATAACAGCCATGCGCAGGGGGAGCTGATCGGGGACCTGATGGCCTCGGAAGCGCATGCCCTGATGCTGGAGAAATCCCTCAACCAGTCCGAGCTGAGTCTGGTCGCGCTCGGCCAGCAAATCCTCGATAGCGAGAAGCAGGTCGCGCAGCTCGATCGGCGGATTGCTGACGTCGCCGCGCAGCACTACCTGGTCTCGGCGCGCCTGCAGTCCGACCGGACGCAGCTAGCGGCCATCGTCCGCCGGCTGTATAAGCACCAGGACAGCTTCTTTGTCAGCCTCGTCCGGGCCGGCGGCTTCGGCGGTCTGCTCGAGACCCTGGGCTACAGCAGCGTCATCGTCGACCGGGAACGTGACCTCGTTCGCGCGGTGCAGGCGGACGACGTCGCACTGGCCCACGCGCAGGCGACGCTGGAGCGGAGCCGGGCGAGCAAGAAGGACGTGCTGTCGCAGCTCATGCTGTTCCAATCGACGCTGGCCCAGCAGATCGCCACCGAGCAGTCGCTGCAGACCCAGCTGCAGGGGACGATCGACGAGGCCCTGGCCGCCCTCGACGCGATGCAGACGGACTCGCCTGAGATGGCCACCAAGCGGGCAAAGCTGCTGAAGATGAAGACCGACAGCGTGCTGAGCCAGATCGAGCAAGCCGTATTCGCCCAGCAAAACTTCCAGGTGACCGCCCAGCTCATCGCGGAAGACCCGGTCCTGACCGCGACCGGCAAGCTGCTGATGCCAATCCCGCACGCCACCATCACCCAGGGCTTTGGGCCAACGTCGTTCTCGTTCGAAGCGGCCTATGCGGGGTTCGCGCATTTCCATACCGGAATCGATCTTTCGGTCCCGCTTGGGACCCCAGTGTTTGCGGCGGCCGATGGAGTCGTCGTCCTGGCGCGGCCGATGACCGACGCCGCGGGGAACCTGGTTGGCTATGGCAATTACGTCGTCGTCCAGCACGACACCGGCCTGAAGACGCTCTACGGCCACCTGCTGATGATCGGCGTCAAGGAAGGCGATCTGGTCAAACGGGGCCAGCTGATCGGGCTGGTCGGCTCAACGGGGAACTCAACCGGCCCGCACACGCATTTCGAAGTCCGGATCGAAAACAGCCCCGTCGACCCGATGCAGATGCTCCCGGGTCAGTAGCGATACCCGCTGCTGGCTGACGCCGACGCCACAGCCAGGTCTGGCGTCGCGACGAACCACTTTCCGGCGATCCCCTGGCCGTAGGCATCGCCCGCGTCGCCATCCTTCGAATACATGTACAGCGGGTGCCCGTTGTAGAGCACCTGCCTTCCGTTCGCGCCTTCAACAACCGAGAGCCGCCCGGGGAGCGTGGCATCGCTGGTCGGGGTGCCAGCATCCGCCAGCAGCGGCGGCCAGGTCGTGGCGCACCCACCGGTACAGGCGATCGTGGTTGCGGTGTCGGGCGTGAAGTAGTAGAGCGTCAAGCCGGCTTTGTTCTTCAGCACGGTCTGTGTCTTGTCGCTCACCTTCACCGAGGCGGTATGGATCAGGGCGGCGCCGCGCGAGGCCCCCGTGCTGGCGGCGGTCGTGCCGCCGCAGGCCGCCAGAGCGAGCGCTGCGGCCATCGCCGGAATGATGCCCGCCGGAAAATGAATCGACTTCATGGCCACCTCCTCGAAGGTAAGGGTTGCGCCGAAGAGGGATACCCGGCGAGGTTACGCTTGGCCCTTGCCAGGCACTCGGACTTCTTGTACGATGTCCGGCACATGACGGGGCGGGTTCGCTTCGCGAGCTTTTACTTTTACGCCTACCTCGGGCCGGCACGGGACCGGCTCGGGATGGGCTAAGCGCCGCTCCTCCCGCCACCACCCGTTCACCGGCCTCCTCCCATGAGACGACTGAATTGGCGCGCCCAGGAGGTATTCGAGGATGGCGGTTCGAGGTATACGCGGCGCGACGACCACCGATGAAGACAGCGAGACCGCGATTGTCGACGCGACCACCGAGTTGCTCGCGCAGATCGCCCGTGAGAATGCGTTGCAGCCGGGCGATATCGCCGCGGCCTGGTTCACAACCACCGCGGACCTGACGTCGGAGTTCCCGGCGGCCGCCGCTCGCCAGCTCGGCTGGGGCGATGTGCCGCTGCTCTGTGCCCACGAGATGGCGGTGCCGAGCTCCAATCCGCGCAGCCTGCCGCGCTGCATTCGCGTGCTGCTGCTCGTCAACACCGATGTCCCGTCGTCCGCGATCCGCTTCGTCTACCTGCGGGGTGCGCAGCAGTTGAGGGTGACGGCATGATCATCGTGATGCGGCATGACGCGACCCCGGCGCAGGTTTCGGCGGTGGTCGCGCAGGTCCAGGCCCACGGTTGCCGGACCCACCTGAGCGACGGCGACGAGCGAACCGTGATCGGCGTCATCGGAACGAATCCATTCGCCTTACGGGATCTCTTTGTCGAGGCCCCGGGCGTTGCCGAGGTGGTACCCATCACTAAGCCATTCAAGCTTTCGAACCGCGAGTTCCGCTCGCGCGACACTCGGGTCACGGTCGGCGCGCACGAGGTTGGCGGTGACCGGGCGTGGATCGTCGCCGGGCCCTGCTCGGTGGATGGGGAAGAGCTGTTTCTCGAGACCTGCCGGCAGGTTCGCGCAGCGGGCGGCCACGCCCTCCGGGGCGGCGTCTTCAAGCCGCGCACGTCGCCATACAGTTTCCAGGGCTTGCGCGGTGACGGGATCGCGATCCTGCGCGAGGCGAAACGCCAGACCGGACTGCCACTGGTGTGTGAGGTGCTGGAGCCGGCGGACATCGCGACCCTGGCCGATATTGCCGATGTGCTGCAGATCGGCGCCCGGAACATGCAGAACTTCCCGCTGCTGTCGGAAGTCGGTCGACTGCGCAAGCCGGTCCTGCTGAAGCGCGGCATGTCCGCCACGATCGAGGAATGGTTACTCTCCGCCGAGTACATCCTGAGCCAGGGCAACTACCAGGTCATCCTCTGCGAGCGGGGCATTCGTACCTTCGAGACCTACACCCGAAATACGCTAGACCTCAATGCGGTGCCCCTGATCAAGGAGTTGAGCCATCTTCCGGTGATCGTGGACCCGAGCCACGGTACCGGCCGGCGCTCGCTCGTCACCTCGATGGCGCTGGCGGCGATCGCCGCAGGCGCCCATGGCCTGATGGTCGAGGTGCACGCCCAGCCGGAAGTGGCGCTCTCGGACGGGGCTCAGTCGCTGACCCCGCAGGCGTTCGCCCACCTGGTCGAACAGGTCGACGCCGTCGCCGGAGCGCTCAAGCGGACCGCCGGAGTGGCGTGATGCGAGTCGGCATCGTCGGGCTGGGATTGATCGGCGGCTCGCTTGGCCTGGCCGTGCGCCGCCTGCGCCATTCGATCGACGTCACCGGTGTGGCCAGGCGGGCCGAAAGCGCCGCCGAGGCGATAAACCGCGGGGCCGTCGATCGAGCGTCAACCGACCTGGCCGACCTCGCGGACTGCGACATCGTCGTGATCGCCACGCCCATCGACCAGATCGCTGGTGTGATGGATCACCTCGGCAACATCGTCGCCGCCAGAACTCTCATCACCGACGTGGCCAGTGTCAAGCGGCCGGTACTCGACTGGGCACAGCGCTTGCCGAATCCCTCACGGTTTCTCGGCGGCCACCCGGTCGCCGGCAAAACGCAGAGCGGGTTGGGCGAAAGCGACCCCGCCATCTTTGATCGTGAGCCCTGGATCTTCACTCCGGCCGAGGGGCAAGATGTCCGGCCATTCGATACCTGGTTCGAGATCGTGCGGGCGATTGGCGCTACCTTGAGCTTCATGCGTGCCGACGTCCACGACCAGCAGATGGCGTTTCTCAGCCACCTGGCATTCGTGGTCAGCTCGGCCTTCGCCGAAACCGTGCAGCGGCGGGCAGATGCGACGCTTGGCGGACCGGGCTATCGCGGCATGGTTCGCCTGGCCGGCGGCGACCCGGCAATGTACGAGGCGATCGCGGGAGAAAATCGTGATGCACTGGTCGACGCGATCGATCAGTTCGACGGCGTCCTCCACCGCTATCGCCAGCGAATCGGCGGCGGCACCAAGCTCAAGGAATTGTTTGGCGGAGCCGTCCATGTTGCGCACTGACATCGGCGAGATGGAGACAGTCCAACCAGCCGCTCACGTTGCCGGCACCGTCCACCTCCCGGGCGACAAGTCGATCGCGCATCGGGCCCTGATGCTGGCGGTCCTGGCCCAGGGCGAGAGCTGGATCGACGGGCTTCCCGAGAGTGAGGATGTCCGAGCGACGATTGCCTGCCTGCGCGCCCTGGGCGGGAGCCTCCAGCGCAGCGGCCGCGGGATGCGGATCCACGGCGCGGGGCTCGAGTCCTTCGCCACCCCGCACGGCGGCCTGGATTGCGCGAACTCGGGGACAACGATGCGACTTCTGGCGGGCGTCCTCGCGGGAAGCCGAGTGTCAGCCACGCTGGACGGCGACGCCTCACTGCGGCGGCGCCCGATGGCTCGCGTCATCGAGCCCCTGCGGAACATGGGCGCCAGGATCGAATCGGATGATGGTCATCCTCCGCTGCTCCTGACCGGAAGCGCTCTTCAGGGACGTCGCCACGTCCTGCCGCTGCCGAGTGCCCAGGTGAAGAGCGCGCTGCTGCTCGCCGGGCTCGCCGCCAGAGGACCGACGACCGTCGTCGAGCCGGTTCCCACCCGCGACCACACCGAGCGGCTGCTCGCCGTAATGGGCGCGGATCTGCAGGTCGCCGCTGGAACCGTCGAGCTGCGGCCATCGCACCGGCCGCTCGGCCCGATCGAGCTGGCCGTGCCTGGCGACTTTTCATCCGCCTCCTTCTGGATGGCGGCCGCCGCCTTGCGCCCGGGCTGGTCGATCACGATCGAGGGCGTGGGCCTCAATCCCACGCGAACGGCGTTCCTTCGGATCCTCGAGGCCATGGGGGCGGGGGTCGAGGTTGAGCTGACGGCGAGCGAGATGGAACCAGTTGGCACGGTGCGCGTCACCGGTCGTCCGCTTTTTGCGGTCACGCTCGGAGCGGAAGAGGTGGTCGCGGCGATCGACGAGATCCCGGCGTTGCTGGCTATCGCGACCCAGGCGGAAGGCCGCACCACTATCGCCGGGGCCGCTGAGCTGCGAGTGAAGGAGAGTGACCGGATTGCGAGCATGGCCGAGGGACTCCGCCGGATGGGGGCCTCGGTCGATGAGCGCCCGGATGGAATCAGCGTGGAGGGCCGCCGCGCCCTGCACGGCGCGACGGTCGACTCCAATGGTGACCATCGCATCGCGATGGCGCTGGCCGTTGCCGGCCTGGCGGCGACCGGCCCGACCCGGATCGAAGACGCCGATTGTGTCGCCGTCTCCTATCCGGAATTCTTCGCGACCCTTTCCGAGGTGACCCATGCCGGTTGATCCATGCATCGTGCGTCTGCTCGGCGACCCCGTTTCCCGCAGCCTCTCGCCGGGCATGCAAAACGCCGCCTTCGCGACGCTCGGCATCGATTGCCACTACCTGCCTAAAGAGGTCAACCCGGCCGGCCTCGCCGGCGCGATTGCCGAGCTGCGCGCGAACGAGCGCATCCTCGGGGCCAACGTCACCATCCCGCACAAGGAATCCGTCATCGCCTACCTCGATGACCTGGATCCACTGGCGGTTCGCATCGGCGCGGTGAACACCATCAGCCGGCAGGGCTTAAGGCTCAAGGGCTGGAACACCGATCTCGAGGGGTTCCGGCGCGCGCTCACGGAGGAGCCCGGCAAATCTCCCTCCCCCCGTGTGGGGGAGGGTCGGGGCAAATCTCCCTCCCCCCTTGTGGGGGAGGGTCGGGGTGGGGGGTATCGCCGTGTCGCGATCATCGGAGCCGGCGGAGCGGCGCGGGCGGTTGCCGCCGCCCTGCAGCCGGCCGCCGAAGTGTGGGTTATCGCTCGCAACCTCGAGCAGGCACGACGCTTGTGCCGTGCTCTTCGGATTGAGCGCGGCGGGCCGGCCGATATGAACCAAATGCAGGAAACAGTCGCCCGGGCGGACCTTGTCGTCAACGCGACGCCTGCCGACCTCCCGCCGGCTTCCTGGCTGAGACCCGACCAGCGCCTCTTCGATCTTCGCAGCCGTCGGTCGGTGGAGGGTCGGTCCATGCTGCTCTACCAGGGCGCCGCGTCGTTCGAGATCTGGACCGGACGACCGGCCCCGGTCGAAGTGATGCGAGCCGCGCTGGAGCGGGCGGCTGAAGAGGTGCGTGCGTGAGCTTGCGGTTCCTGACCGCTGGCGAGTCGCATGGTGAGCGGTTGACGGTCATCCTGGACGGTATTCCGGCTGGCCTCACGCTCCGCGAAGAGGACCTGGTCGTCGACCTGCGCCGCCGGCAGGGCGGTCATGGCCGCGGTGGACGGATGGCACTCGAGCAGGACGGCGCGCACATCGTCGCCGGCGTTCGTGGCGGCCTCACGCTTGGATCGCCGATCACGCTGGAGATCGTCAACCGTGACTGGGAGAACTGGCGCCAGGTGATGGCGGTCGACGCTGCTGAGGTCAAGCGCAAACCGATAACCCGGGTGCGCCCGGGCCATGCCGACCTCGCCGGCATGCTGAAGTACGGCGCGGACGATGCCCGCGACGTGCTGGAACGGGCCAGCGCCCGGGAAACGGCGGCGCGGGTCGCGGCGGGCGGCGTCGCCAAGTTGCTGCTCAAAGAGTTCGGAATACAGGTCCGCAGTTACACCCGCTCAATCGGGGCGATCGCATGCGAGGCCGGCGCGTCGATCGACTGGGACGCTGTCGAGTCGTCCGCCGTACGTTGTCCCGATGCGCAGGCCGGCGCGGCGATGGTGGCCGCCATCGATGCGGCGCGCGAGCGTGGCGATACGCTCGGCGGCGTCTTCACGGTGGTCGCGGACGGCGTCCTGCCCGGCCTCGGCAGCTACCGGCAGTGGGATACGAGGCTCGACGGTCTTCTGGCTCAGGCGATCGTGAGCATCCCCGCCTGCAAGGCGGTCAGCCTTGGCGATGGCATGGAGGCGGCCCGGCGCCCGGGCTCCGAGGTCCATGACAGCCCCACCTACGACGGCGGCGGACTGCATCACGAGACGAATCGCGCCGGGGGCGTGACCGGTGGGATCAGCAACGGCGAGCCGGTGGTCGTCCACGGCTTCATGAAGCCGATCTCAACCCTGCTGAAGCCTCTCAAGACTGTCGACCTGAAGTCCCGCGAACCGGCGCGGGCGCACTACGAACGCAGCGATATCTGCGTGGTCCCGGCGGCTGGAGTCGTGGGGGAGGCCATGGTGGCCCTGGTGCTGGCTGGTGCGGTCCTCGAGAAGTTCGGCGGCGACTCCATCCCCGAACTTCGTCGGAACGTCGAGGGCTACCTGGCGAAGGTGCGAGGGTGAACAACGTCGTGCTGGTCGGCTTCATGGGAAGCGGCAAGTCGACCGTGGGGCCGATCCTTGCCCGGCTCCAAAACCGGCCGTTCATCGATCTCGACGACGAGATCGTGAAGGATGCCGGTCGTCCGATCGCTGAGATTTTCGCGCAGGAAGGGGAGGACGGGTTCCGCAAGCGCGAATCCCGGATGCTGCAGCGCACGCTCGACCAGGATGATTGCGTCGTGGCTGTCGGAGGGGGTGCTCCACGCAACGGCGTCAACTGGGAACTTATCCGAAAGGGAAACCGCGTGGTGGCGCTTACCGCGGAGCCGGCTGAACTAGCTCGGCGGCTCAATGGATCGACTGACCGGCCGCTGCTTCAGCCCGACGCGTCGACCGCGATCGCTTCGTTGCTGCAAGATCGTATCCAGCGCTATTTCGAAGCGGATCTGGTGGTCAGCACCGATGGCGTCGCTCCGGAGGTGATCGCGCGGCGACTGAACGACCGGTTGGCATCCAGTGGAATGGAACGGGTCCCCATCGAGGTGCCGGGCTCGCCTCACGAAGCCTCGGTGGGTGCGCGGCTCCGCCCAATGATCGTGTCGACCTTGATCCGACTCGGCATCTCTGGAACCGTTGTCGTCGTCAGCGACCGGGTCGTGGCCGAGGCGCATGGTGCGGTCCTGATGGACGAGTTGACGTCCGCCGGCATCGACGCCAAATTGCACCTGGTCCCGGTAGGCGAAGCGGCCAAGGCGATGGACACGCTGGCGGAGATCTACGAAGCGCTCGCGGCTGCGAGTGTCGACCGAGCCGGTGCGCTGATCGCCCTTGGTGGCGGTGCGGTCGGTGACGTCGCGGGATTCGCCGCCGCGACCTGGATGCGCGGCATCCGGTACATCCAGGTTCCCACCACGCTACTGGCGATGGTGGATAGCAGCATCGGCGGCAAGACCGCGATCAATCTGCCGTCCGGGAAAAACCTGGTTGGTGCGGTCCATCAGCCATCGGCCATCTTCTGCGACCTCGACAACCTCGCCAGCCTTCCGGATGACGAATACCGGGCCGCACTCGCGGAGATCATCAAGGCGGGGGTGATCGCCGACCGCGCCTTCTTCGATTGGCTATCCGCCAACCTGGCGGCATTGCTGGGTCGGGAGCCGTCCGTTCTGCGCAAGGCGGTTGTGCGCGCCATCCGAATCAAGGCTCGCGTGGTGGCGAGTGACCCGTACGAAACGGGCCCTCGCGCGATCCTTAACTACGGGCATACCGTTGCCCACGCGCTCGAGCGGGCGATGGGGTATGGGCAGTTGCGGCACGGCGAAGCGGTGGCGTGGGGAATGGCCGTCGCGGCCCGCCTTAGCGTGATCAGCATGGCCTGCTCGGCATCCGCTGCGGAGTTACAGGACTCACTGCTTCGCGCCAGCGGCCTGCTTGGGACCCGCCCTGACGTTCGGGTCGCCGACCTAATCGATGCGCTGCGCCACGACAAGAAGACGCGTGAGGGGAGAGTGTATTGGGTGCTGCTCCGCGACATTGGCCGCGTCGAGTATGGCCGTGCGGTCAACCCGGGGGCCGCTGAGGCCGCCCTCGCGGAGGTGATGGGCGCATGAGGGTCCTTGTGCTGAACGGTCCGAATCTCGGCTCGCTCGGACGGCGCGAGCCCGAGGTCTATGGCAGCCGGACCCTGGCCGACCTGGAGTCGATGCTGGCGGCTCGCGCCGCGGAGCTTGGCATCCAGCTTCACTGCTTGCAGTCGAACCATGAGGGCCAGCTGATCGATTGGATCGAGCGCGAGGTGGTGGGAACGGACGCCATCATCATCAACCCGGGGGCACTGTCCCACACCAGCCTGGCGCTGGCGGACGCCTTGCGGGGATCCGGGAAGCCGGTCATCGAAGTACACATCTCGAACGTATTCGCCCGCGAGCCGGAGCGGCGTCAGATGGTCACCGCCGCCGCGGCGAAGGCTGTGATTTCGGGGCTCGGTTTCGACGGATACCTGGCGGCCCTGAACTTTGTGACGACACTGCGCGCATGATCGAATTCCCGCTGGTCGGGCCGGCGGGCGAGGTCATCGATCTCCGGCGGGTCTTTCTCTCGCATGGCATCGCATCGCTGCCACCCATGCGGCTCGACGAGAAGGCGTGGACGTTCGAAATCACGGTACCGCTAGCCGCGGTTGGTGCCCGGACGCTGACGGTTTCACAGGCTCGGGCGGGACACGGGCTGGTGTCGGTGGCGGGCGGAGCGCTCACCTCGGAGGTCGAGTCGGCCGTGATGGCGCAGGTCCGGCACGTCCTCAGCCTCGACGTCGGTCTGACCCCGTTCTATGCGGTGGCCGCCGGCGACCCTGATCTCGACTGGGTGGTCCGTTCGAAGATGTGGTGAAGACCATCTGCACCACGAACACCTCGTGGGGCGGAACGACCCGCATGGTGAACGCGCTCGTCGAGCACCTGGGTATACAGGCGCCGGGCGCCCCGGCCAGCGGTCCGTATGGCCGCGCTTTTCCAACCCCGCAAGCCATGGCCGCGGCGCCGGCCCACTTCTATAAGGCGGTTGCCGGTGCCGGATATCGAGGCGCGTATTTGAAAGATCTTTCGGTGGCGGTGGCGGAAGGCCGCGTCGACCTCGAATCCCTGGGCACAACGTCCCGCGATGCCCTGTCAGACGACGACGTGGCCACCCGGCTGCAAGCCCTGCCAGGCGTCGGACCCTACGCCGCCGCGCACATCATGTTGATGTTGGGCCGTTATTCTCAGTTGATCCTCGACTCCTGGACCCGGCCAAAGTACGCGCGCCTGCTCGGCCGCAAGCGTCCGGTCAGCGACCGAACCATGGTGCGCCGCTTCAAGCGCTACGGGCCATATGCCGGGCTGGCCTTCTGGCTCTTTCTGACTCGAGATTGGATTACGGACGAGGCGCCGTCATATTCTTGGGTACAACCATGACGATGCCGGAGCTCCGGGTGCTGATCGTTTCGCCAAACCCCTTGGCGCGCGGCGGACTCGTGGCGATGCTCGACGGGATGCCTGGCATCAAGACGGTCGGCGGGGGTGGAATCGCCGAGGCGGCGTCGCTGGCGGCGCAGCTGCTTCCCGACGCCGTGCTGCTCGATGCGGGCGACGGCGAGCCCGAGGACCTCGACGCGATTGCGCGGCTGGCTTCCGCGCAGCCCGGCCTGCCGATCGTCGCGCTTGCCGCCGAGCAGGCTGCCGTCCCGCAAGCGCTGGCATTTGGCGCATCGGCTCTGCTTCCGGCTGCGGTCGATACGCAGACGCTGGCGGCGGCCCTGCTTGCCTCGGCACGGGGCCTCGTGACCATTTCCCGCCGGGACCTGGCGACGCTCCTACCCGAGGAGGAGCGGATCGAGCCGGCGGTCAAGGCGCCCGCGGAGTCCCTCACGCCGCGCGAGCTCGAAGTGCTGCAACTGATGGCGCGCGGTTTGACCAACCGCCAGATCGCCCGGCAGTTGCAGATAAGTGAGCACACCGTCAAGTTCCATGCGGGCGCCATCCTGGGCAAGTTGAGCGCGCGCTCCCGCGCCGAGGCCGTGGCGCGAAGTATTGGGTTAGGCTGGATCCTGGTTTGACGATGTCCGTTGATGCTGAAGGCTATGGATACCGGCCCGGTGAGGAAGGGCTGCAGCGGCTTCTGCACGATGCGCGGGTACTGTCACCTGCCGGCATCGAGCGTGCGGCATGGGGTTGGGACCGCCACGAAGATCCAGCCGCCATGCAGCGATTTCACGACGCGGAGCGAGTCGCCTTGCGTGCCCTGGAGCAGACCGACCGCGGGCCGGCCTGGGATGACGCGAGGCGGCACATCCTGGACCTGACCGAAGGGCGCACCTCGCTGGTCTCCTGGAAGGCCGAGCATGGCGATCTTGGACACAAGGCCGAGCGGGCCATGCTGGGGGCGGCGTTGGGGCTGCTGACCCGCGACAAATTGAGCCACGAGCAGTATGTGACGCTGGCGCGGCCAATGGCCGAAGCCCTGCCGTGGCTGCTGCCGGAAACGCCGCCCGAGCCACGCCGATGATGGTCGCGCCGCGGCTTGATCCGGCGTCGGCAAAGGCGAAGTTCGACGCCGGCGAAGCGGTCCCCGTCGACGTGACCGGTTCGCTCGTCTACCCGGCCGTCATCCATCGAATCCCCGGCGCGATCCGACTCGCGCCCGAACCAATCATCCGGGCGATCCAGTCGGCTCGGCCGGTCCCGGAAATCCTGAAGTACCTCGAGAGCGTACCGGCGGACCGGGAGATCGTCGCCTACTGCACTTGACCCGAGGAGGCCACCAGCGCCCGTGTGGCGCAATTCCTCCGACAGCAGGGACGGCAGGCGTGGGCGCTCCGCGGTGGGCTGGCGGCATGGCGGGCGGCGAACTATCCGATGGAATCGAAGCATGCCGGCCATGCCCCGGGACCGGAAGAAGAATGCCCCGACTGCCACGAGCAAGTCGGGGCACACATCGCTTAACCGTCGGGCGTTAGTCCGTTAGCTCGTACACGACGGCGACATCGACGGTGACGTTGGCCTGACCGGCCTGCACCGGCGCCCCGCCCCCGCCGCCGCACCCACCGTACCCGCCGCACGGCGAACCGGTGGCGCCGTTGGAGACCACCTCGGAGACCGACAGCACCTTGCCCAGATGGCGCCCCGCCAGGCTGGCCCATTCCTTGGCCCGCGCGGCAGCGGCGGCCATGGCGGCCTGCCGGGCTCCCCTCAACTGGGTCGTGTTGTCGCTGAGCTGCAGCGTGATGCCGTTCAGCTGGATGTCGTCACCGACAGCTTTCTGGGCTGCGGCGATGACCGGACCCACGTTGACGATGTGATGGACCTTGACGTTGACGCTGTTGGCCGCGCGATACCCGATCGCACCGTTCAGATTTTCCTGGTAGACGGAGATGCCGGTCGTCTGGATGTCCACCTCCTGCACACCTTGCGCCTTGATCGCTTTCAGGAGCGCGGCCATCTCCGTGTTGGCGGCGTTCATCGCGTCGCCCGTGTTGCCTCTCCTCACCGAGACGCCGAGGCTCAGCACGGCGTTGTCCGGCGTGGCATTTTGAGTGCCCTCGCCGACCACCGTGACGGTATCCCGCGGTCCGGCCACGCTGCCGGCGCCAAGCGCAGCCTGCGTGGACGCTCCTCCGGTGCCCGCCCGGACCGCAACGGCGGTGACGGCCGATGCCGCAATGGCGATGAGCGCCCCGATCACGATCAATACTCCACGCGTCGCCAGGGTTCCCCTCAAGGTTCGCATGATGTCGTTTCCTCCAACCTATGAAATCCGTTGATGAATCGTCGATGAGAACGCGCGCCCAGACAAAAGCGTTACACCTAGCCGAACGGTGGGGCTCAACCCCGGCCGTCCGGGTGAAGCCGGATTCCGGCTGCCGGCGTACGGTAGGAGCATGGCCTCGCTGTCGGATCTCTCCCGGGATATCGCTGGAATCCTCGAACGAGCCGCGGCCGGCATCGTTCGTGTCGACGCTCGCCGCGGCCGGCCAGCCACCGGCATCGTCTGGAGCGACAACCTGGTTTTGACGGCCGACCATGTCATCGAGCACGACGATGCCATCCAGGTGAGCGCCGGCGGCGCCGTGGTCAAGGCCGCGGTTGCCGGTCGCGATCCGGGAACGGACCTCGCGTTGCTGAAGACCGACGGGCTCACCGCTTCGCCGCTGGCCCGCGCCGCATCGGCCGACGTCCGCATCGGCCATCTCGTGCTCGCGGTGGGCCGCACCAGCGAGCTGCAGGTCACTCTTGGGATCGTCAGTGGGCTCTCGGGCGCGTTTCGCAGCTGGCGCGGGGGTGAGACGGAACGGCTGATCCAGACAACTGCGGAACTCTTGCCCGGCTTTTCCGGCGGTCCCCTCCTCGACGGCGACGGCCGGGTGATCGGGATCAACAGCTGGAACTTCGGGCGTGGCATCACCCGCGCGATCCCCATCGAGACGGCCGCCGCGGTGGCGGAGAATCTGCAGACTCATGGACGGATTCGCCGGGCCTACCTGGGTCTCGGCGCTCAGCCGGTCCGGCTGGGCGAGGCGCTGCGCAACCAGCTCGGTCAGGACAGCGGGCTGCTGGTGGTCACTGTCGAGGCCGGCGGGCCGGCGGCGAAGGCCGGGTTGATGCAGGGTGACACCCTGGTGAGGGTCGATGGCGATCCGGTGCGGCAGCTGGATGAGCTCTTCGGAAAGCTGCGCGCGTTCGACATCGGGTCGACCCACCGCTTTGGGGTGGTCCGCGGGGGCGAGCTCAAGGACGTTTCCGTCGCCCTAGGCGAACGGACTTAACCGCCTCAAACGCTCGCATGGCACTAACGTCTCAAACGCTCGTATGGCACGTTCCGCGCCACTCGCGTCGGGCGACGCCCGGGCGCCGCTCCTAGTCCGGTCGTTCGAAAGCCGCTGCGGCTGGGTAGGCTTACGAGCATGTATTGGTGGCACGGCGGCTTTCAGGAGCCGCAGGCCGATGTCAAGCTGGAGTGGCCGCTGCTCAAGCGCGTCTTCAGCTACTTCATCCCCTACTGGCCCCTCGCCCTCATCGTGCTGGCCTGCATCGTCGCCGCCGCGGCCCTGGGTCTGGTCCCCGCCATCGTCACCCGCGACCTGATCAACTACCTGACCGGTCAGCATGGCCAGTTTGGCTTCGTCGCGTTCTTGATCGGGCTGCTGGTCGGCTCCTCCCTGCTTGGCGGGCTGATCGGGGTCGTCCAGTCCTACTTCAGCAACCGGATCAGCCAGAGCATCATGTTCGACCTGCGCAACCAGCTCTTCGACCGCGTGCTCAAGCAATCGATCGCCTTCTTCACCGCCACCAGGACGGGTGACGTCATGTCGAGGCTGAGCAACGACGTCAACGGCGTGCAGAGCGTGGTCTCCGACACGATCTTCAGCCTCGTCAACAACGTCGTGATCCTCGGCAGCACCGTCGTCCTGATGTTTGCGCTGGACTGGAAGCTGACGATTGCCGCACTGATTGTCTTGCCCGCCTTCCTGTTGCCCACCCGGCGGGTCGGGAAGGCGACCTTCCAGGCGCGCAAGGCGACCCAGGGCAAGCTGGCGGAGATGACCGCCTACATGCAGGAAACGCTCGGGATTTCCGGTATGCAACTGGTCAAAGCGTTCGTCAAGCAGGCCGGCGAGACCGTGCGCTTTCGCAAGCTCAACGACGAGCTGCGCTCACTCAACATCCGGCAGTCGATGATCGGCCGCTGGTTTTTCATGTTAATGGGCGTGCTCGGCACCGCCGGTCCGGCGGTGCTCTGGTTGTTCGGTGGCTACCTGGTCGTGACCGGCCAGGAATCACTGGGTACCGTGGTCACCTTCGCGACAGTGTTGCTGGCTCGGCTGTACGGTCCGGTCGGATCGCTGGCCAACATGCAGGTCAATGTGGTCGGTTCCCTGGCCCTGTTCCAGCGGATCTTCGAGTACATGGACCTCCCGGTTGAGATTGATGAGAAGGCCCAGGCCGTCCGGCTGACGGCGGCCCGGGGCGACGTCGAGTTCGACCACGTGACGTTCCGCTACCCGTCGAGTGACCGCCCGGCGCTCAAGGACGTCTCATTCCGGATCGAACCGGGACAGCTGGCCGCGCTGGTGGGGCCGACTGGCGCCGGGAAGACGACGGTGACCAGCCTGTTGCCCCGTTTCTACGATCCGCAACTTGGCGCCGTCCGCCTGGACGGCCTCGATGTGCGTGACCTCACCCTCGAATCACTTGGCAAGCAGACCGGCATGGTTTTCCAGGACACGTTCCTCTTCCATGCCACGATCCGCGAGAACCTGCTCTACGCGAAGCCGGACGCCGGCGAGGCCGAGATGATGGCGGCGGCGAAGGCCGCCTACATCCACGACTTCATCGAGTCGCTGCCCGAGGGCTACGAGACCGTGGTGGGCGAGCGAGGTCACCGGCTGAGTGGCGGCGAAAAGCAACGGGTGGCGATTGCCCGCGTCATCCTCAAGGATCCGCGCGTCTTGATCCTGGACGAGGCAACCTCCAACCTCGACTCGGAGTCTGAGCACCTGATCCAGGTGGCGCTGCGGCCCCTCTTTCAGGGACGCACGTCGCTGGTGATCGCCCACCGGCTTTCGACCATCCTGGCGGCCGATCTGATCCTGGTGATGGATCACGGTGGGCTGGTGGAGCAGGGACGGCACACCGATTTGCTCAAGCAGGATGGACTCTACGCACGGCTCTATCACCGGCAGTTCGAGGCGGCCGACGAACTGGCCACGCCCGCATAAACGGGAAGGAGGCACCACGATGGCAACGACGCAGGTCTGCGCGCATCTCGATCAGATTCGAAACCCCAGGCCGAAGAGCAAGGGCTGCGAGGAGTGTCTGAAGATGGGGGACACCTGGGTGCACCTGCGGCTCTGCGAGAGTTGCGGGCACGTCGGCTGCTGCGACTCGTCCAAGAACAAGCACGCAACGAAACATGCGCGCGCAACCGGACATCCGGTCGTCAAGTCTCTCGAGCGCGGCGAGAACTGGATGTACTGCTACGTCGACGACGTGATGTTCGAGGCCGACTAAACCCAGGAACTCCCTCCCCCCTTGCGGGGGAGGCTCCGGGTGGGGCCCTACGCGGCGAGCGTTCCCTCGGACTCGGGCGTTTTGATCTCGATCACCTCACCGAACCGGTGGACCGTTTCGATGGCGTCGTAGAGAGCAACCGCCCGGTCGGCCGGTATCAGGTCGGTGATCTTCAGGTAGTAGCTGCGCCCTTCGGGCCATACCAGCGTTGGAACCCCGAAGACCCCGCGTTGGACGGCCTCGGCGTGCTCCAGGGCCAGCGTCGTGAAATCGCTCTGTTCAAAATCGCGCTCGAAGCGGGCGACGTCGATCCCGGCCCGCTCGGCGGCGCGCCAAAACGTGCCTGGATCGTCGACCGGTAGGTGGTCTTCATGGCGAGCTCGCTGGAGCGCAATCCGGAAGCGATCGCCTGCCTCCGGACCCTGGACGCGGGCGGCGGTGGCAGCCAGAAAGGCGGGCAGACCCTTGGCGTGCGGGTCGCGTTCCCATACGGGCGGCTCGGGCAGGCCCTGGCGGGCGTCGTGGTTCTGGCTCAGCGAGAAAAATCGAAACTGCGGCCGGATCCGACCAGCCTTCTCTACGTCCGCCAGCCACATGGCTCCCCGGTAGGCCCAGGGACAGAGGAAGTCGATGTAGACGGTCGGCTCACCGGTGCTCATGCCTCGAGTGTATCGGGATTGGTAGCCGCCCGAGCCACCGTCGTCATCGCCTCATACTTCTTGATGGGATCCTTGAGGAGGAGCTTGGGGTCGAATGGCGGTCGAGGTTCGTTGCGCGGCGGAGGGGGAGGGATATCGGTGTGATGTCACTGTGTCGGACGGCGGCTCGACGAGCCACCACGTGGTTTCCGTGGCCGCGAGCGACCTCGCTCGGTGGGGCAAAGGCCGGTCGGTCGAGGAGCTGGTTCGAGACAGCTTTCGATTCCTGCTCGCGCGCGAGCCAAAGGAATCGATCCTCAAGGCATTCGACCTTTCGGTGATCAAGCGTTACTTTCCGGACTTCGACGGCTAGGGGAAAACTCCCACTTTGTAGTCGTTGAGAATCTCGTTCGCCGCTCGGGCGCCTTCCGAGGCGCCCCCCTCCATGTAGCCCTGGAAGTCCTGGGAACAGTGCTCGCCCGCGAAGTGACAGCGTCCATCCGGGAACGGCTGGCGCGCCTTCTCGTAACCGCTGAACTCGATGTACTGCCCGACCTTCCAGTACGAGTACGAGCCGAGCAGGTACGGATCGGTGCGCGGTACGTCGAGCGTGGCACGACCGTTCCAGTGCGCTGTGATCCCTGGGAAAACGGGTTCGAGTTGCCCCAGGAAGGTCTTGGCGTGGCTCTGGGCGTCGTCCGCCGTGGGCTGGCCCGCGAACGATGCCAGCGGGACACCCCCGCCGGTGTAGTCGACGAGCAGACCGGTCGCGCCGTTTTGACCGCGGCTGACTTCCCAGGTGTTCTGATAGCCGGTATCCGCGTAGCTGCTGCCGTTGCTGAGGCCCCAGGGTCCGCTCTGGTTCCAGTACCGGGTGTCGAATTGCAGGTGCAGCTTGGCGTTCGCCCCATAGCCGAGTTTTGTGATCGCGGTCACCTTCAGGCTGTCGAATCCAGCCTTTTTGTAGTTCAGGGTGCGCAGCACCGAGAAGGGGAGGGCAAGGATCACGCGGTCGAAGCTGGCGCTGAACGGGCCGGTCGGGCTGGTGAAGGCGAGGCTGTAGCTGCCGTCGGCATTCTTTGCGATTGCCCTAAGCGGCGTGTTCAGCATGATGCTGCCGTCGGGCAGGCTGGCCGCGATCGCCCGCGGCAGCTGCTCATTCCCACCCGTGATGTGATAGCGCTCGTCCGACGCCCCAAAGATTCGGAAATTCCCCGGGATCGGCTGAAAGGCGAGCAGGTAGATAAGGTTCAGCGAGCTCTGCTGCGTCGTCACGTTGCCGTACTCGATGTTGTAGGCGACGTCCAGCAGCTGACCCATTGGGCGCTTGTGGCCTCCCGGAACGCGCGATTCGATCCAGTCGTAAACACTCAGCCGGTCCAGGGCGATCCCGGCGTCGGTGTGGATTTTGTAGGTCGTGGGGTATCCGGCTGCATTCGCGTCCTTGTGGACCGCGTTGTAGACAGCGTTGAAGTCCGCATTGGCCTGCTCCCGGGTGTAGTACTTGCCGAAGAAGGAGTAGGTGTCGTCCGTTTGACTCGGCTCCGCGGCCAGGAGGTCGGTCGTCGCCAGCTTGAAGCGGCTGGCCAGCTTGAGGATCGTCTTATGGCCGCTATCAATCAGCTCGCCGCAGTGCTCGCTGACCTGGTTGTTCTCCCAGGTGGCGCCTCCCAGCAGCGGCGAGTCGGAATGCATGCGCCCGCCAACCCGGCTCGAGGCCTCGAACACACTAGCGCTATAGCCGGCATCCTGCAGCGTCAGCGCCGCGTTGAGGCCGGCGATGCCCCCGCCCACGATGGCGATTCGGGGTGGCGGCGCGGCGAAGGCGGCGATGGGGCCGCTCAAGGCGGCAGCGCCGGCCGTGGCCCCGGCGGCCTTGAGGAAATCGCGGCGGGTCCACCCGGTCTGCCGTCGTTCCGTGAAGTCCCGGTAGAGCTCCTGGAAGTTGCTCAGCAGCGGCGTGCGCGCCATCCCACTCCTCCTCAGTCTCGTCCTATTTCAGTAAATCCGACAACCTGTTCCGGTAAAGCTACAGGACCGGACCGCGGTCTGCAAGCGCCGTCTAGAGTTCCTCAGCTGCGGCGACCGCCTCCACCCGTCCGGCCGCGCCTCCCCCGGTGAGCCGGGACGCGATCACCACCGGGACGATCGTGATCAGGATCACGAAGAAGACGACCACATTGACCTCGGGGAGCCGCTGGCCAAGCCGGATGGCGCCGAAGATCCACAGCGGCAGCGTGTTCTGCGCCCCGGCCGTGAAGGTGGTGACGATGACTTCATCGAAGGAGAGGGCGAAGGCCAGCAGGGCGCCGGCAACCAGCGCTGTCGATATCAGGGGCAGGGTGACATCCACAAACGATCGCCAGCCGCTGGCGCCAAGATCCATGGCCGCCTCCATCAGCGAGGAAGAGGTTCGGCGCAGCCGGGCCAGCACGTTGTTGTAGACGATCACGATGCAAAAGGTGGCGTGGCCGATCACGATGGTCCAGAGCGAGAACGTGATCTGGTTGAAGGCAAAGAACGAGTTGAGAGACATCCCGGTGATGATTCCCGGCAGCGCTAGCGGCAGGACGAGCGCGAAGGAGATGACCTCGCGCCCGAAAAACTGAAAACGATGGATGGCGAAGGCCGCCATCGACCCGAGGACGAGGGCCACGGCGGTCGCCATCAGGCCGGCCTCAACCGACAGCAGCAGCGCCCGGCGCACCTCCGGGTCCTGCCAGGTCTGACCGAACCACTTCAGGGTGACGCCGGGGATCGGCCAGCTTTGAATGGTCGACACATTGAAGGCGTAGACGATGACCAGCGCAATCGGGATGAAGAGGAAGAGCAGGATTCCAACCGCCCAGACCCGGAGCGCGAACCGAACCCATGGCCCTTCCATCGCTACATCGCCTCGAAGGCGCCCAGGCGGCGGGCGCCAAGCAGGTAGAGCGCCATCACGGCCACCGGCACGACGGCGAGGGCGGCAGCGAAGGGAATGTTGTGCGCGATGCCGACGTTGCCGTACACGACGTTGCCGATGAAGCTGGACCCGGCTCCGCCGACCAGCAGCGGCGTCACGTAGTCGCCCAGGGTCAGCGAGAAGGTGAAGATGCTGCCCGCCACGATGCCTGGGAGGGCGAGCGGCAGGACGATGTCCCAGGTCGACCGGCCCTGCCGCGCGCCCAGGTCGGCGGCGGCCTCCAGGTAGGAGGGCGGGATCCGCTCGAGGGCCGCGTAGGTCGGGATGATCATGAACGGCAGCCAGATGTAGGAGAACACGATCCACATCGCCCAGTTGGTGTAGCCGAGGCTGGCCGGCGGGAGATGCACCAGGAGCAGGCTCCAGTTGAGCACCCCATCGTGATTCAGGATCAAGATCCAGGCGTAGACCCGGGCAAGGTAGCTGGCCCAGAGCGGCAGAAGCACCGCGGCAAACAGGGCGGTCTGGACTCGACGCGACGCGACCCGCGCCATGTAGTAGGCAAAAGGAAAAGCGAGCACGGCGTCGGTGATGGTGACCGCCGTAGCGAGGCCGATCGTCCGCAGGATGATGAGCCGGTAGGTCCCATCCGTCACCAGGGTGCGGAAGTTGTCGATATTCCAGACCCGCTCGATGGCCGTCGTGAAGGGGTTGATCTGCCAGAAGGCGGTGATCAGCAACAACACCAGGGAGGCGAGGTAGATGACGACGAACCAGGTCAGGCCTGGGCCGAGCAGCAGCGCGGCCCGCATCCAGGGTCGCCGCCAGAGCAGCGCCTGGATGCGGCCGACGCGCCCTGCCGTACGCATGCGGTCGAGCGCGCCGACCGTCATCCGATTCCTACGCCGAGGTTGTTAGCCGGTGATCGACGTCCACGCCGTCTGCCACTTCGAGTAGGGCATGCAGTCGCTCTTGCCATTGCCGCAGTCGGCGAGCGGCGTCTTCCAGAACTTGATGGTGGTGAAATAGGACGCCGGCGCGTTGGCGTGATACTGGGCGCAGCTCCCGGCCTGCAGCGTCTCCATCTCGTCGCACGCCTTGCTGTTGACCGGCGTCTCGCCGAAGAAGATCGCCTGTTGCGCCTGGACGTGCGGCGTACTGATCCACTTGTACCAGAGGTAGGCGCAGTTCGGATGCGGCGCCCTGGTGCCCAGCATCCAGGTGTCGGCCCAGCCCGTCGCCCCTTCGGCCGGGATGGTGTCGGCGACCGGAACGTTGGCCGCCTGCAAGGTGTTGGTCTGATACGGCCAGGCCGCCCCGATCACCACGTCATGGTTCGTGAACAACGAGATTTCCTGAGAGGCGAGGTCCCAGTACTTCTTCACCAGCGGTCGCTGTGTCTTCAGCAGGTTGACCGCCGCGTCGAGCTGCGATTGCGTCAGCTCGTATGGATCGGTGATGCCGAGGTTGGACTTTGTCTTCATCAGGTAGAGGGCCGCGTCCGCAATCTGGATTGGATTATTCGGGATTGTCACCTGGCCCTTGTACTTGGCGTCGTAGATCGCGCTCCAACTCGTTGGCGCGGTCGGAAACTGGCTCTTGTTGTAGAGCAGAACGTTGGGTCCCCATTGCAGTGAGACCCCGTAGTGAATCCCGTTGATCGTGTTGAACGATGGGGATTTGAACTGCGGCTGAAAATTCTTCCAATCGGGAACGAGATCGACGTTGACCGGTTTCACGTTGCCGGCATAGATCAGCCTCAAGTCGGCGTCACCGGATGCGGACACCATGTCGTACTGGCCGCCGCCGCCGTTTGCCATCAGCGTCACCATCTCGTCGGATGAGCCGGCGTACTTGGCGTTGACCTGGCATCCCGTCTGCTGCTGGAAAGGCTGCACCCAGTCTTTCTCCGCGTAACCCTCCCATGCGATCAGGTTCAACTGGCCCTCGCCGGGCCCGATCGACGTCGGCGGTTTCATGCCGGCGGTTGGTGGCTGCGCGGCGGCCGGTCCCTGACTCGAGGTTGTGCCGCCGCAGGCCGCCAAAAGCACCACCAACGAGAGTCCCGTCACCGTCTGCCGTGCCCCCGCCAGTCTTCTCAAACGATCGCCCATGTCGCTCCCACCTCCATCACGCGTTGGCTTGCTGTTCAGGTCCTTCCGATTGTGCCGCCGAAATGTTAAAAGCTTGTTCGGGACGCCAGGCCAGTCGCACCCGGCGCCCGCGGAAATCGCTTGCCCGCGCCGCGCTCTCCGTGTTCTGCTGCACCACGAGGAGCCGGCCGCCCCGGTCGAGCTGCACCGCGTAGCGCGTCACCATGCCGGCATAGGTGACGTCCTGCACCACGCCGTCCTCGAGGTGGCTGCCCGGTTCCGGCGTCTCCTCCAGGCGCAGGAGCCGGATGCGTTCCGGCCGCACCACCAGGCGACGGCCGTCCCGTTCGATCAGATTGGAGACACCGATGAAGCCGGCCACGAATTCATTCGCCGGGTGCTCGTAGAGGTCGACGGGGGACCCCAACTGCTCGATCCGGCCGCCGTTGAGCACGGCCACCCGATCGCTCATCGTCAGCGCCTCATCCTGGTCGTGCGTGACGTAGATGAAGGTGATGCCCAGCTCGCGCTGGATCCGCTTGAGCTCCGCCTGCATTTCGACGCGGAGCTTGAGGTCGAGGGCGCCGAGGGGTTCGTCGAGGAGCAGGACTTCCGGCTGATTGACGATGGCCCGGGCCAGCGCGACCCGTTGCCGTTGACCGCCCGACAGCTGGTTGGGACGGCGGTAGCCAAGACCCGCAAGGCGCACCATGGTGAGTCCCTCCGCCACGCGACGCCGGCGCTCATCGCGGGGCAGGTGCCGGACTTTGAGGCCGTACTCGACATTGGCGGCCACCGTCATGTGCGGGAAGAGGGCGTAGTCCTGGAAGACCGTGTTGGTCGCCCGCGCGTAGGGTGGCACCGCGGTCACGTCCTTGCCGCCAAGCTCGATCTGGCCGGCATCGGGACGCTCGAATCCGGCGATCAGACGGAGCAGCGAGGTCTTGCCCGAGCCGGACGGTCCCAGCAGCGTAAAGAACTCGCCTTCGGCGATGGCCAGGCTGACATCGTCGACCGCGAGCACGCGGCCATACCGCTTCGAGACGCCCGCCAGGCGGAGGGCAGCGGGACGCACGTCCTCCCTCGGTGCCTGCGGAGTCGCCAGCGCTGCCCTCTCCCTCACCGGCCTAAACCGGTCCCTTGCGCATGTGCGAGAACTATAAATCCAAGCGAAGGGCGCCTGCCGCCCCCAGCAATTCAAGATGCGGCCGGCAGCTGTCGGCGGGGACCTCTATAAAGGAGGGCGTGGCCGCAATCCAACCGCTCGATGACCGCGTCCGCCAGGCGCTGACCCGCAGCCAGCTGATCGATATGACGACCACCGGCCGGACGAGCGGGGAGCCGCGCCGGATCGAGATCGTCATGCACAACCTCGGCGGCCGGCGCTACATCAGCGGCATGCCGTTCCGGCAGCGCCGCAGCTGGCTGGCCAACATCGACGCCAACCCGCAAATCACGATCCACCTCAAGCGCGGGATCCGGGCCGACGTCCCTGCCACTGCGAGGGAAATCACCGACCCGACGGAGCGCCGTCAGATTCTGGAGCAGATCGCCCGGGTCTGGAAGCGTAACGACGTCGACACCATGATGAACTACAGCCCGCTGATCGAGGTAAACGTCGAGGAAACGTAAAGCGGGTTCGGCCTAGCCGAACTCGACGGCGAGATAGGCCGTGCCGTTGGCTGCCCGTACCCATGCGACCCCCACATAGTGATACGGCCCCAGGATGTTGGCGCGGTGCGGCGGATCCCCCATGAACCAGGCGTTCATGGCGGCATCATTAATCGACGACTGGAACCCGATGTTCTCCCCGGTCCTGGTGCCCAGATGGCAACCGAGGTCGAGGGTACGGCCGTTGGCATGTGAGATGTACCCCTGCGCTGCCATCCGGGCAGCCTGTCCCTTCGCGATGTTGGCCAGGCAGTCATTCCATTGCAACGGCGCTAACCCGGCCCGCTGGCGATCCTGGTTGATCAGGCCCCACTGGCCCGTGCCGAGTACGGCACGCAGGGACGCCTGCGGAGGGGGCGCCGATGTGGGCTTCCGTGGAGGCAGACTGGCCACCCGCCGGGGCTGCGGTGTCGGAGGCGGCGGCAAGAGCGTCTTGACCCGATCTGGTCTCGGCCCAGATTGCGGCAGGGAAACCGGAAACTGCGGGATCGATGCGGCCTGAGTCACAAGCTGGCGCTGGGCTGGCGCCGCATGCGGAATCCCAATGGCGAGCAAGATCGCTCCACCGAGAGCGCCCCGAGACACAAGCAGTCTCACCAATATGACAATCCCCTTAGGCTGAAGATTCAAGCGGCCCGAGCCAAGCCGGCTGGACGCAGAGACTATACACAGCAATGAGGCAAAAGCTGGAGCAAAATTGCTTACGGAGTTCTAGCTGCGATTCTTAGCTAATGCTTACGATCGTCGCCTGCCGTTCCCCGGCTGGGGTCTTGAACGTCACCGTGTCGCCGGCTCGACGATCGACGAGCGCGCCACCCAGCGGGGCTGCCACCGACATCAGACCGCGTGCCATGTTTCCCTCGGTCGGGCCAACGATCTCGTAGGTGGCGTCGCCAAATTCATCTCGGACCACGACTCGTGAGCCGATCCGGACGATGCCACTCACGCCGCTCTCCGCAACATGCGCCCGCTTGAGAGTGTTTTCGATCGTCTGAACGCGGCCATCGAGCATCCCGAGATGCTGGCGGGCATCGTGGTACGCGAAGTTCTCGCTCAGGTCGCCCTGGGAGCGCGCTGCGGCAACCTCCTCGACCATGGCGGGTCGGCGCGCGCGCAGGTCCGCCAGCTCCGCCTTCAGGGCCTCGAGGCCGGCCGCGGTTATGGGGATGGGGTCGAGCTTTTTCTGGGACACAGGCGTCGTGGATTCGGATGACTAGTCGATGGCGGTCATCACGTGCTTGACGTTGGTGTAGTCCTCTAGTGAATACATGGAGAGGTCTTTCCCGTAGCCGCTGCGCTTGTATCCGCCGTGCGGCATCTCGCTCACCAACGGGATGTGCGTGTTGATCCAGACGGTGCCGAATTGCAGCCGGCGCGCGGCATTCATAGCGCGACCGATGTCGCGCGTCCAGACCGATGCCGCCAGGCCGTAATCGACGTCGTTGGCCCAGGCGATCGCCTCGTTGTCGTCCTTGAAGCGCTGCACGGTGACCACCGGGCCGAAGACCTCCTTCTGCACGATCTCGGCGTCTTGTCTGACGTCCGTGACCAGGCTTGGCTGATAGAAGTAGCCGCGACCTGGTATCGGAGCACCGCCGACCAGCACCTTCGCGCCGCGATCCCGCGCCCGATCGACGAACCCCTCGACGCGCTCGAGCTGCTCCCGGGCGACCATGGGGCCCATCTCGATCCCTTCCTCGAGCGGATTTCCGACCTTCACCGACTGGACGCTCTTCGTCAGGGTTGACAGGAGGTTGTCGTAGATCCGGGGACCGGCGATGACGCGCGTCGCGGCCGTGCAGTCCTGACCCGAGTTGAAGAAGCCGGCGGTCTTGACCCAGCTGCTGACCGCGTCCAGGTCGGCGTCGTCGAAGACGACCACCGGTGCTTTGCCACCCAGCTCGAGGTGGACCCGCTTCAACGTTTGTGATGCGGCCTTCGCCACGTCCTTGCCGGTGGCGACGTCGCCGGTCAGCGACACCATGTTCACGCCGGGATGCCGCACGAGGCCGGCCCCCACCGGCTCGCCGTCGCCGGTGATGACATTGAAAACGCCCGGCGGGAAGATGTCCGCGGCCAGCTCGGCCAAACGCAGGGCGGTCAGCGGCGTCCACTCGGAAGGCTTCAGCACGACGCAGTTACCGGCGGCCAGCGCTGGGCCGACCTTCCAAATCGCCATCATCAACGGATAGTTCCAGGGCGCGATCGAGCCCACCACGCCGACCGGCTCGCGACGGATCATGCTGGTGTAGCCTCGCATGTACTCGCCGGCCGCCTTGCCCTCGAGCAGTCGCGCCGCGCCGGCGAAGAAGCGAAGGTGGTCGACGCAGGGAGGCAGTTCGTCGGAGAGGAAGAGCGCCCGCGGTTTGCCGACATTCGCCGACTCCAGGTTCGCCAGCTCCTCACCATCGGCCGCGACCGCTTCGGCGAGCTTGAGCAGCATCTCGCTCCGCTCCTTGGGTACTGTTTCGAACCACTCGACATAGGCTTTGCGAGCGGCTTTGACCGCGCGGTCGACGTCCGCCTCGGTGCCCTTGGGGACCTCGGCGATGGTCTCCCCGGTCGCCGGGTTGATGACCGGCTGGCCCTCGCTGCCCGAGCCCGCCACCCACTGTCCGCCGATGAACATCTCCCGCCGCTTGACTGCCGTAGCCATATGTCCTGTCCACCCTCCTGTGCTCACGCGAACTCTCGCCGCGACCCTTAGGATATCCCCGATGGGGGAGGGGCCAGGGCCACGGTCCAGGGAACTCCAGGCGGAGCGAGATCGATACCTGCCGCGCGGCATGTCGTCCGCGATGCCGGTCTTCGCGGCCTCCGGTTCCGGCGCGACGCTGACCGACGTCGATGGGCAGACCTATATCGACTTCGCCACCGGCATCAGCGTGATGAATGTCGGCCACGGCCACCCACGCGTCCTGAAGGCGATCCGCGAACAGGCGGAGCGGCTGGTCCACTCCGGCGCCCCGGTGATGATGCCGGAGGCCTACGTGCGCCTGGCCCGGCGGCTCTGCGAGATCACTCCGGGAGCCTTTCCGAAGAAGGCGCTGCTCCTTAACAGTGGAGCGGAGGCGGTGGAGAACGCCGTGAAGGTGGTGCGCCAGGCAACCGGCCGGCCGGCCATCATCAGCTTTCACAATTCCTTTCACGGCAGGACTCTGATGTCGATGACGCTGACCGGGAAGGTCTCGCCCTACCGGCAGAACTTCGGGCCGTATGCGCCCGAGGTCTATCAGGTGCCGTACCCGTACGAGTACCGCCGTCCCGCCGGGATGGCGGCGGAGAGCCTGGGCGGGGCATGCGTCGAGGCGGTGAAGCAGCTCTTCAAGACCACGGTCGGCGCGGATCGGGTGGCCGGCGTCCTTGTCGAGCCCATCCAAGGCGAGGGTGGTTTTGTCGTGCCGCCGCCGGATTTCTTGCCCGCGCTTCGCAAACTTTGTACGGAGTACCAGATTCCGCTGATCGCCGACGAGGTGCAGACCGGGCTGGGCAGGACCGGCACAATGTTCGCCGTCGAGCACTCGGGGATCGAGCCAGACCTGATGGTGCTGGCCAAGTCGCTCGGTGGAGGTTTGCCCCTGGCGGCGGTGGTGGGACGCGGCGAGTTGATGGATGCCACCAATCCGGGTGGGCTCGGTGGGACGTACGGCGGGAATCCCGTCGCCTGTGCCGCGGCCCTCGCGGTAATCGAGGTGATGATCGATGAGAAGTTGCCGCAGCGCGCGGCCCGGCTCGGTGATCGCGCGCTGACCCGCATGCGTGGCTGGATGGAGCGCCATTCGCACATCGGCGAGGTCCGCGGGCTTGGCGCCATGATCGCGATGGAGCTGGTCGCGGACCGGGCGACGCGTGAACCTGCCGCGACGATGACCAACGAGGTCTTGCGCTACTGCCACACGCACGGCCTGGTGGTGCTGAAGGCCGGTCTTTACGACAATGTCATCCGCTTGTTGTTCCCGCTGACCGCGAGCGAGCAAGAACTGGACCGTGGTCTCGACATCCTCGAAGAGGCGCTGGGATCGGTCGCCGCGTAACTTCCCACCAGGTCAGGCGTTGATCAAGCGACCCGTTATATCAATCGCGCTCGCACTGGCCGCCACGCTGTTGATGGGCGTCAGCGCGTCCGCCAGTAGCACGTACACCGAATGGATCAACGGCAGCGAGCTGCCGAACGCGACCACCACCGAGGGTCAATTCGTCGGCGAGGCCACCGGCAGTTTCAACGGCGGATGGTACATCGACGTCAAGCATCAAGACTTGAGTCATCATCCGGCATACATTTCGGGCGGCAGCTTTCGTCTCAATACGGTCATCAATAACTGGCCGTCGGCGATCAAGGGTTCATTTGTTCCGTACGGCGGTACGGTGTCACAGCTCAGTGGTTTCACCGGGTGCGCCAACCAGCGCTACAGCGTGCACGGCGCGCTGAACGGCGTCGGGGTCGGCGGCGGCAGCGGCACCGGATCGTTCAGCGCGACGCTGACCCATTACCGCGCCAACGTATGGTGGGTCGGCTGCGTCGTCTACGCGGCATCGGTCAGCGGAACCGTCTCGCTGGCCTTCTAGGTGACGAATTCCCTCCCCTCGCGGGGGAGGGTACACTTTCCGGGCCCATGGCCAGCACCCGCACAACGTTTGCAATTCGCCCAGTGGGACAGAAGGACCTCGACGCCTGGGTGGATCTCGCCAACCAGAGCCGCTACTGGCAGGACGACGCCGCGGGAACGGTCTTCGATGACTCGCTGAGGGAACCGGATGAGCCCTTGCTCAGGCTTGGAGCCTGGACCCCCGACGGAACGCTGGCCGGGGTCGCCCAGGCCGTGCTGGGTGAGGACGGCTCGCGACTGAAGGACCGAGCCCAGGGGCTGGCCGGCGTCGCCAAACCCTATCGACGTCAGGGGCTGGGCGCGCAGCTCGCCGACAAGGTCGAGCGTTTTGCTCAAAACAACCACGTGAAGTGGCTGGAGGCCGAAGTCAGGGAAAACAATCTCGCGGATGCGCAACCATTCCTCCGGTCGCACGGATTT
>VBEW01000163.1 GCA_005889225.1 Chloroflexota bacterium
TGTAGATCAGGAACTTGAAGGCAGCGTAAACGCGCTGGCCCTCGCCCCAGACCCCGATCAAGAAGTAGAGGGGAACCAGCATCGCCTCCCAGAACACATAGAAGAGGATGAGATCGAGGGACAGGAGGATGCCGGCGGTGGCCGTCTCCAGGATCAGCAACAGCAGGATGAACTGCTTCAATCGCGGCGCGGCCGAGCTCGTGACCAGGATGGCGATCAGAAACAGCAGCGCGTTCAGCCCGAGGAGGAAGAGACTCAAGCCATCGACCCCGAGGTGGTAGCTGATGCCGACCGCCGGCACCCACTGGCGAGCTTCCTCGAACTGGAGGTGAAGGTTGCCGACGCCCTGCTGGAATCCGCCGATGATGACCAGCACTAGCGGCAGGGTGATCACGGAAGCGAGAATCCCGATCTGCTTGATGACGCGCCGGGCCACGGCCGGCGTGAGTGCAACCAGGAGCGCACCCGACAGCGGGATGACGATGGTCAGCGTCAACCAGGGGACGGCGGTGGGGAGCGCGTACCAGCCCATCAGCCCAGCCTGACCGGAAGGTAGCCGAGGAACGCGGCGACGACCAGTACGACACCGATGGCGCCACCCAGGGTCCAGAGCGCGTAACTGCGGACGCGGCCGGTCTGGATCAGGCGAAACTCTTTCGCCTCCACCAGGAAGAAGTCGGCCACCCCGTTGACTGCGGCGTCGATCACCCGAGACTCGATCCGATCATTCAAGAAGCGGGCGAGCGCGAACCCGGGGCGGACAAACACCCGATCGTACAGCTCGTCGATGTAGTACTTGTGCTCGACCAGGGTGTGCAGCGGACCGAGTCGCGTCCGCCAGGCGACCGCGAGCTCCGGCCGCCGAGCGTGGAGCAGATAGGCCATCCCGAAGCCGGCCAGCGCGACCAGCACGGAGAGCGCGGCAAGCCCGAGGACAACCGTGAAGCCCGCCTCCACCGGGTTGCCAAAAATCGGTGCCAGGAAATTCGCGACCGGGAAGTAGCCGGCCACCACCGCGCCGGTGGCGAGGATCACGACCGGGACGGTCTGAATGGGCGGCGCCTCGTGCAGGTGGCGATCGTCACGGGACAACCACTCCCAGCCGAAGGCGATGAAGAAGAGGCGGAACATGTAGTAGGCGGTCAGCCCCGCCGTGATCAGGGCCAGCACACCCAGCCAGAATTCACTGCCGGCTGCGCTCAATGCCGCTCGGATGATCTCGTCTTTGCTGAAGAACCCGGCCAGCAACGGGAACCCGCTGATGGAGAGCGTACCGATCAGGAAGGTCCAGAATGTGATCGGCAGCCCCGCCCGCAGGTTGCCCATATGGCGGATGTCCTGATCGTCATGGAAGGCGTGGATGACATTGCCTGCCGCCAGGAAGAGCAGGGCTTTGAAGAAGGCGTGGGTCATGAAATGGAACATGCCGGCCGCGTAGGCGCCGATCCCCACGGCCAGGAACATGTACCCGATCTGGCTCATCGTCGAGTAGGCGAGGATCCGTTTGATGTCGACCTGCGCGGTTCCGATCGTGGCGGCGAAGAAGGCGGTGACCCCGCCCACCACGGCCACCGTGGCGGCGGCCGTCGGAGCCCAGTCGTACAGGAGGTGCATACGCGCGACCAGGTAGACCCCCGCCGTCACCATGGTGGCAGCGTGGATCAGCGCCGAAACGGGTGTCGGGCCTTCCATGGCGTCCGGCAGCCAGGTATGCAGGGGAAGCTGGGCCGATTTCGCGACCGCGCCGACCAGCAGCAGAAGACAGATGGCCGTAATGACCATTCCCCCCTTCGGCAGTTGATGAACGCGGCTGAAGATCGCGGTGTAATCCATCACCCGCAGGTTGAGGAAGAGCAGAAAGGCGGCGAAGATCATGCCCACATCGCCGATGGTGTTCATCACGAAGGCTTTGCGCGCCGCGACCACCGCCGACGTTCGCTCGAACCAGAAACCGATGAGCAGGTAGGAGCTGAGGCCGACGCCCGCCCAGCCGATGATCAGCCAGACCAGGTTTCCCGAAAGGACGAGCAGCAGCATCGATAGCACGAAGAGGTTCATGTAGGCGAAGAATCGCGAGTAGCCCTGGTCCTCTCCCATGTAGCCGATGGAGTAGGCGTGGATCAGGAAACCAACGCCGGTGATCACGAGGATCATCAGGGTGGAGAGCGGGTCAACATAGAGGTTGAAGGGAACGTTGAAATCGCCGCTCTGCCACCAGATGAAATAGGTCTGATCCAGGGGCTTTGCGCCGGTCAGCAACTGGATCAGGATGGCAAGCGACAGGATGAACCCGAGACCTATGCTGCCCGCGCCGACCCAGCCCACCACCCGGCGGGGTAGCTGGCGGCCGAAGAGCGCATTGACCAGGAAACCGGCAAGTGGGGCCAGCAGAACCAGCGGCGCCAGCGTGTCCACGGCTCGGCTACTCCTTCATCAAATCGAGTCCGTCGACGTCCATCTGCCGGCCGGCCCGGTAGACCTGCACGATGATCGCGATCCCGACCACTACCTCGGCCGCCGCCACCGTGATCACGAGGAAAGCAAAAACGACGCCATCGAGCGAATTCAGGTAGCGGCTGATCGCGGCGAAGGCGAGGTTCACCGCGTTGAGCATCAGTTCGATGCACATGAAGACGACCAGCGGGTTGCGCCGGACCAGGAAGCCGATCGCGCCCATCGTGAACAGCGCGCCGCTCAAGAGGAGGAAGGTATAGGCCGGGACGGGCATTAGCGAATCCTCCGCATGGCCAGGTAGACGGCGCCCACCGCCGCGATCAGCAGCAGCACCGACGTCACCTCGACCGGGAAGAGGAATGTCGTGTAGAGGGCCGTCCCCACGCTCTGCACGTTGCCGACCGCGTTGATCACCTCGGGCGTGGACGGACCCGACCGGCCCGTCAACCCCTGGTTGACGAGCAGCACCCCGAGCAGGGCGGCGAAGATCACCCCGAAGACGATCCCGTAGATCCACTCACCGCCGCGGGCCGGTCCGAGCGTGACGTCGGACACCGGATTCATCAGGGCGATGATGAAGACGAAGAGCACCATCACGGCACCGGCGTAGACGATCACCTGGGCGGCGAACAGGAATTGCGCATTCAGCATCAGGAACAGGACGGCCAGGCCCAGCATGTTGCCGACCAGCGCCAGGGCGTTGTAAATCGGCCGCCGGAAGGCGATCACGCCGGCGGCGGTGACGAGCTCCCAGGCCGCCACGATGGCGAACCCGACTACCACTTGCGGGCTACCGGTTGCGCCGACGGCGCGCCGGAGGGGACGGCGGTGTCGCCGACGCTCGCGCTCAGGGGCTCCAGCATGTCCTCCTTGACGGCGATGAACTTGTCCGGATGGTCATCCGCCAGGTCGTACCGCGGGCCCATCGTGATGGCATCGTAGGGACATGCTTCTTCGCACATCCCGCAGTAGATGCAGCGAAGCAGGTTGATCTCGTAGCGCTTGGCGTAGCGCTCGCCGGGAGAGACCCGATGCTCGGGCGTATTCTCGGCCGCCTCGACCACGATGCAGCCGACCGGACATGCGATGGCGCAGAGCTCGCAGCCGACACACTTCTCAAGGCCGTCGGCATAGCGGTGCAGGATGTGCTTGCCGCGCTCGCGAGGCGGCACCGGCTTCTGCCGCTCCGGGTACTCGATGGTGACGATCGGCCGGGTATTGTGTTTGAAGGTCGTCAGCAGCGCGCGGGCGATGTAGATCGGACCGAGAAAGATCTCGCGCAGGGCCATCAGAGGGTGCCCTCGGCCGCCACCACCACGACGGCGGTGATCATCATCATCGCCAGTGACAGCGGAAACAGTGATTTCCAGCCCAGCGCCATCAGCCGGTCATAGCGCATACGGGGGAGCGTCGCCCGCAGCCAGACATAGACATAGAGCAGCACGATGACCTTCAGGAGGAACCACCAGGGACCGGGAAGGATCCCAAGCGGGCCCCACCAGCCGCCGAGGAAGACGACGGTCGCGATCGAGCTGACGATGATCATGTTGATGTACTCGGCCATGAAGAAGAGGGCGAAGCGCATCCCGGAGTACTCGGTGTGGTACCCGGCCACCAGCTCGGTCTCCGCCTCCGGGAGGTCGAAGGGCGCCCGGTTCGTCTCCGCGATGCCGGCGATCAGGTAGAGGAAGAATGCCGGGAGGAGCGGGATGATGAACCACCAGGTGTGCTGGGCATTGACGATATCGACGAGCTTGAGGGAGCCGGCCAGGATGAAAACCGGCACCAGCGAAAGGCCCAGCGCCATCTCGTAGCTGATCATCTGAGCCGACGACCGAAGCGCGCCGAGCAACGAATACTTGCTATTCGAAGCGTAGCCGGCGAGGAAGATCCCGAAGACGCCGACCGAGGTCACCGCCAGATACCACAGCACCCCGATGTTGACGTTCATCACGTACCAGCCGATGGAGTGGCCGAAGAGGCGGAGTGGGCCGGGTCCGCTGACGGGAATGATGGCGAAGCTCGCCAGGGCGGCGCACACCGAGATCAGTGGCGCCAGCAGATACAGGAAGCGATCCCGACCGGACGGCGTGCTGCTGGACTTGAAAAAGAGCTTGAGCCCGTCAGCGGCCGGCTGGAGCAGTCCCCAGGGCCCAACGCGATTCGGTCCGGGCCGCTGCTGCAGGCGCGCCTGGACTTTGCGCTCGAACAGCGTGAGGTACGCGAAGCCGGTCAGCAACCCGAAGATCACGATCACGGTTTTGATCAGGGTCTCGACAACAACCTCGGTGGTCATGCCGGCTCACTCCAGAGCACCCGCTCTCCCCGGTTCAATGCCGCGTATGGCGGCAGGCTCCGCACCAGGTCGGCCGTGATGTCGGCGACGGAGTCATACGTCCAGGAAGCGCCCAGGCCGTTGGCGATCTCCTGGAAAACGCGCCAATCCTCCAAAACCCAGTCGGCATCGAGGCCACGGGCGATCCGCTGCACCCGGCCCTCCATGTTCGTGACGGTACCGCCTTTCTCCGTAAAGGCGTGACCTGGGAGTACGACATGCGCCATCTCGTCAAGCGGCGACGGCTTGAAGCGGTGAAAGACGAGCAGTGGCAGGGTCGGCAACCACATCGATTCCGCATCGCTCGCTATGAAGCCATGAAGCGGGCTGGACTCGTGAATGTAGAGGGCCCGCAGCCCCGCCCCCGGCCATTCCGTCCTCCCCGTGCCGGCCTGGCCGTTGAGGGCGGCATAGCCAGGTCCGAGGTGCGGGAGGATCCCGAGATCCTTTGCGCCGCGGCCGTTCGGCCCCGTCGTGACGAGCAGTCGCCGCACGCTGCCCTTGATCTTCCGCTGGAGCTTGGTCTGCAGCTCCACGGCCGCCGTCTTGTTGGCCTCGGTGGCGAGGATCCCGACCGCCGTGCAATCCGGCCGCACGCTAGCGACCGCCTCAGCCACTTCGCTGGCGCCGATCTTCTGCACGTTGACGCCCTTGCGCTGGCTCTTGAACAGGCGCAAATGGAGCACCGGTGCGGCGTCGATGACGTCCTGGCCGCCCAGCACGACGACGTGGTCACAGCGCTCGATGTCGGCGATCGGCAGGGTCATGTCGTCGGGTTCGGCATCCACAAGCACGGCGCTGCGGTGGTCCAGGTGCGGTGACCGCAGGACGTCACGGAACAGCCGCCGGAAGAGAATCAGTTCCTCGTTGGTGTCGGCGGGTGACGCCCAGCCGGCGGCCTGCCCGCCGGCCCGCTTCAGGCCGTCGACCGTGAAGGCGATCGCTTCGTCATACGTCACCTCTTCGAGCCGGCCGTCCCGCCGGATGCGCGGCCGCTCCTGCGACTGGCGCTGGAAGTTGGGGAAGCTGAAGCGGCCGTAGTCGCAGAGCCAGCTGTCATCGACGGCGACGTTCTCGCGCGACTGAAACCGGCCGATCTTGTTGCTCCGGGCATCGATCTGGATGTTGCAACCCATGCTGCAACCGGGGCAGACGCTCGGCGTTCGGTCCAGATCCCACGGCCGGCTGATGAACCGATACTGCCGCGAGGTCAGCGCCCCCACCGGGCAGATCTCCGTCCAGTTGCCCTGGTAGTTGGATTGGGCCGGCTCGTCGTTGAAGGTGCCGATGATGGTGTGGACGCCGCGCTGGATCAGGGCCAGCTCCCGCTCGCCGGAGATTTCCTCGCTGAAGCGAGTGCAGCGCCAGCAGAGGATGCAGCGCTCGCGGTCGAGGACGATCTTGTCGGATAGCGGCACCGCCTTGTCGAAGTGCGCTTTATCGAACTGGTAGCGGCTGGCGCCCGGGCCGTACTGATAGGTCTGGTCCTGCAGTGGACATTCGCCGCCCTTGTCGCAGATCGGGCAGTCGAGCGGATGGTTGATCAACAGGAACTCGAGCACACCCTTCTGGTACTTGTTGACCTGGTCGGTGGTGGTCTTGACCACCATGCCGTCGGCGACGTAGACAGCGCAGGCCGGCTGCAGCTTGG
>VBEW01000164.1 GCA_005889225.1 Chloroflexota bacterium
CGGTTCAATGCGGCGTAGGGTGGCAGGCTTCGCACCAGGTCGGCCGCAATATCGGAGACGGAGTCGTACGTCCAGGCAGCGCCCAGGCCGTTGGCAAGCTCCTGGAAAACGCGCCAATCCTCCAAAACCCAGTCAGCATCCAGGCCACGCGCGATCCGCTGCACCCGGCCCTCCATGTTCGTGACGGTGCCGTCTTTCTCTGTAAAGGTGTGACCGGGGAGGACGACATGGGCCATCTCATCAAGCGGCGACGGCTTGAATCGGTGAAAGACGAGCAGCGGCAGGGTCGGCAACCACATCGATTCCGCGTCGCTCGGCGTGAAGCCGTGGAGCGGGCTGGACTCGTGAATGTAGAGGGCCCGCAGCCCCGCCCCCGGCCATTCCGTCCTCCCGGTGCCGGCCTGGCCGTTGAGGGCGGCATAGCCAGGTCCGAGGTGCGGGAGGATCCCGAGATCCTTTGCGCCGCGGCCGTTCGGCCCGGTCGTGACGAGCAGTCGCCGCACGCTGCCCTTGATCTTCCGCTGGAGCTTGGTCTGCAGCTCGACAGCCGCTTTCTTGTTGGCCTCGGTGGCGAGGATCCCGACCGCGGTGCAATCCGGTCGCACGCTAGCGACCGCCTCAGCCACTTGGCTGGCGCCGATCTTCAGCACGTTCACACCTTTGCGCTGGCTCTTGAACAACCGCAGGTGCAGTACCGGGGCGGCGTCGATCACGTCCTGGCCCCCGAGCACCACCACCTGGTCGCAACCCTCGATATCGGCGATCGGCAGCGCCGTGTCATCCGGCTCGGTATCGGGGATGGCCGCGCTGCGGTGATCGAGGTGGGGCGACCGCAGCACCTCTCGGAAGAGCCGGCGGAAGAGGAAGAGCTCCTCGTTGGTGTCGGCGGGTGACGCCCAGCCGGCGACCTGCCCACCGGCCCGCTTCAGGCCGTCGACTGTGAAGGCGATCGCTTCGTCATAGGTCACCTCTTCCAGCCGACCGCCCCGCCGGATGCGCGGCCGCTCCTGCGACTGGCGCTGGAAGTTGGGGAAGCTGTAACGGCCGAAGTCGCACAGCCAGCTGTCATCGACAGCGGCGTTCTCGCGGGATTGAAACCGGCCGATCTTGTTGTTCCGGGCGTCGATCTGGATGTTGCAACCCATGCTGCAACCGGGACAGACGCTCGGCGTTCGGTCCAGATCCCACGGCCGGCTGATGAACCGATACTGCCGCGCGGTCAGCGCCCCTACCGGGCAGATCTCGGTCCAGTTGCCCTGGTAGTTGGATTGGGCCGGCTCGTCGTTGAAGGTGCCGATGATGGTGTGGACGCCGCGCTGGATCAGGGCCAGTTCCCGTTCGCCGGAGATTTCCTCGCTGAAGCGAGTGCACCGCCAGCAGAGGATGCAGCGCTCGCGGTCGAGGACGATCTTGTCGGATAGCGGCACCGCCTTGTCGAAGTGCGCTTTGTCGAACTGGTATCGGCTGGCGCCCGGGCCGTACTGAAAGGTCTGGTCCTGCAGCGGACATTCGCCGCCCTTGTCGCAGATCGGGCAGTCGAGCGGGTGGTTGATCAGCAGGAACTCGAGCACACCCTTCTGGTACTTGTTGACCTGGTCGGTGGTGGTCTTGACCACCATGCCGTCGGCGACGTAGACCGCGCAGGCAGGCTGCAGCTTGGGCATCTTCTCGACTTCGACGAGGCACATCCGGCAGACGGCGACGGGCGCCATCTTCGGATGCGAGCAAAAGATGGGAATATCGATGCCGATCTTCTTGGCGGCGTCCAGGATGAGCGTCCCCTTGGGTACGGTCACCGACTGACCGTTGACGGTCAGCGTGACCTGGTCGGTTTGCACCGTGGCCATCAGGCCACAGCCTCCTGCACCGATTTCTTGAAGGGGCAACCCCTTTCGGAAATGTGCTCCTGGAACTCCTCGCGAAAGAACTTGATCACGCTTCGGGGGAACCAGGTCGACGCATCACCCAGCGGGCAGAAGGAGCGGCCGTCGATGTTGTAGCCGATGTCGAGCAGCAGGTCGATGTCGCCGGGCTTGGCCTCCCCGGCTTCGAACTGGTCGAAGAGGTTCGCCATCCAGAAGGTCCCCTCCCGGCACGGCGTGCACTTCCCGCAGCTCTCGTGCTCGAAGAACTTGACGTAGCGGCGCGCCGCGTCGACCATGCAGGTGGTCTCATCCATCACCACCATCGCCCCAGCGCCCGCCAGCGAGCCGGCCTTGGCGATGGCGTCGAAGTCCAGGCCGACATCGAGGTGCTGGGGCAGCAAGACCATCATCGACGCGCCGCCAGGCTGGAACGCCTTCAGCTTGCGGTTCTTCCAGACGCCGCCGCCATGCTCCTCGATCAGCTCGCGGATCGGCGTGCCGTTCTCCATCTCGTAGTTGCCGGGCCGGTTGACGTGGCCGCTCATGCACCACAGCCGAGTACCTGATCCGGTGGGGGTGCCGATGGCCGCGAACCACTCGGCACCATTCAGGACGATGTGCGGCAGGTTGCAGACGGTCTCCACGTTGTTGACGACCGTGGGTTTGCCGTAGAGTCCCTTGACCGCCGGAAAGGGTGGCTTGAGGCGGGGCTCACCGCGGTAACCCTCGAGCGAGGTCAGCATGGCGGTCTCCTCGCCACATATGTAGGCGCCGGCGCCGCGGTGCAGGATGACGTCGATGTCGTAGCCCTTGCCCAGCACGTTCTTGCCCAGGTAGCCCGCCTGGCGGGCCTCGTCGATAGCCTTTTCCAGCGCCTCGTGCTGGGGGAGGTACTCCCCTCGGATATAGATGAAGGCCAGGTTGCACCCGATCGCGTAGCTGGCGATCAGTATGCCCTCGAGAACCTGATGGGGACTCTCCTCCATCAAGTACCGATCTTTGAAACAACCGGGCTCGCTCTCGTCGGCATTGCAGACCAAGTAGCGCGGGTACATGCCCTTGGGCAGGAAGCCCCACTTGTTTCCGGTCGGGAAGCCGGCTCCACCGCGGCCGCGCAAGCCACTCTTTTTCACCATGTCGACCAGCGCATCCGGCTGCATCTCGAGCGCCTGCTTGAAGCCGGAGTAGCCCCCGGTCCGCTCGTAGACCGCCAGCTGCTCGAGGTTCTCGGTGGCAAAATCCTTTGTCAGTAGCGGCCTGATCGCCATCAGTTCTGGACCTTCTTGGTTCGCGGACGGGCGGCAGGACGCGCCTTTTCAGGCTTGACCGGCGCGGGCGTTACCGCCGGCGCCGCTGCTACCTCCGGCTTGGGCTCAGCGGCATGCGGCGCGGGCTCCTCTCTGAGCCGCTCGATGATCGCGTCGATCCGCTCGGGGGTCAGGTCCTCCTCGAAGCGGTGATCGACCTGCATCATTGGCGCGCCGCCGCAGGCGCCAAGGCATTCGATTGTGGAATGCCACGTGATGGCACCGTCCTTCGTGGTTTGCCCGGCACGAACGCCGAGCTGACGTTCCAGGTACGCCACCATCTCGTCGGCACCACGCAGCATGCAGGGGGCGTTGATGCAGATCACGACATCATGGCGTCCTTCGGGCCGGGTGAGGAACATGGAATAGAAGGATGCGGTGGCCTCGATCAGCGATGGCGGCAGGCCCAGGTGCTCAGCGATCTCATGCATGGCCTCGTCAGTGACATAGCCCTGTTCGTGCTGTGCCGCCCAGAGTGCGGGGATGATGGCCGACTGGCTGGATGGATATCGCGCGGCCAGGTCTTTGATCTGCTCCGCAGTCGACTTCGCCAGCGCCACTAGCGGTCACAATCCCCGAGGATGAAGTCGAGGCTGCCCATAATCGCGATCACGTCCGCGACCAGGACGCCCTGCACCAGCTTTTTGAGCGCCTGGAGATTGCAAAACGACGGCGGCCGGACCTTCATCCGGTAGGGCTTGTTGGTGCCATCCGAAACCAGGTAGAAGCCCAGCTCGCCGCGCGGGCTTTCGACGAAGGCGTAGACATCGCCGACCGGACCCTTGAAGCCTTCGCTGACGAGCCGGAAATGATGGATGACCGCCTCCATGCTCTTGCTGAGCTCGGCTCGCGGCGGCAAGGCGACCTTGCGGTCGGCAGTGAGCCAGGGGCCGTCCGGCAGGTTATCGACCGCCTGCTGCAGAATTCGCAGGCTCTGGCGCATCTCAGCCACCCGCATCCGGTACCGGTCGTAGCAATCTCCGTTCGTTCCGACCGGCACCTCGAAGTCGTACTGCTCGTAGCCGCAGTACGGAAAGGCCTTGCGAACGTCGTAATCGACGCCGGACGCACGTAACACCGGCCCGGTAACGCCCGCCTCGATGGCGTCCTCGCGCGAGATCACCCCCACACCCTCTGTCCGTTGCCGCCAGATGGGGTTGTCCGTCAGCATCGACTCGAAGTCGTCGATCCGGCCCGGCATGACGTCGATGAACCGCTGGAGCTGGTCGAGCCAGCCCTCCGGCAAATCCCACGCCACCCCGCCGACCCGGGTGAACGACGTCATCATGCGGACGCCGGAGTAGGCCTCGTTCAGGTCTAGAGCCAGGTCGCGGTCGCGCCACGCATAAAAGAATCCGGAGTAGACCCCGAGGTCGAGCCCGGTGGTTCCCAGCCAGAGCTCATGGCTGGAGACCCTTGCCAGCTCCATCATGATCACCCGGATCGCCTGCGCGCGCGGGGGTACGTCGACCCCGATCAGCTTTTCGACCGCGCTGACGAACCCCACGTTATTGATCGGCGGGGCGAGGTAATCCATCCGGTCGCTGAAGGTGATGCCCTGGGTGTAGGTCTTGTCTTCGAAGGACTTCTCAAACCCGGTGTGGAGATAGCCGATGTCGGCATCGGCGTCGCGCACGATCTCACCATCCAGCTTGAGGCGAACCCGCAGCACGCCGTGCGTGCTCGGGTGATGGGGCCCCATGTTGAGCTCCATCCATTCGGTTTCGGGCTCGTGCTCGGGGCCATACGGTTCCTGGGCGACGTCGCTCTTAACCACGGATGGCGTCGGGCTCCAGCCCTTCGAGTTTCTGATCACTGAAAATCACCGGCTCGCCAAACGAGACGTAGTCCTTGCGCAGCGGAAACCCCTCCCAGGTCTCAGGCATGAGGATGCGGCGCAGGTCAGGGTGGCTATCGAACCTGATGCCCAACAGGTCCCAGGTCTCGCGTTCGTGCCAGTTCGCGGCGGGCCAGACCGACGTGAGGCTGGGGACATGTGGATCAGGCATGGAGGCGGTAGTCTTGATCCGGATGCGGGTTTTGTCAGCCAGCGAGCGCACTTCCCAGACCACGGTGAATCGCGGATCGCGCGCCGGCCAATCGACCGCTGTCGCGTAAAGCAGGTAATCGAATCCCTCGTCAGCTTTGAGGTAACGGGCCAGGTCAACCACCACGGCCGGCTCGACGACAACGCTGAGGTCGCCGCGGAAATCGGAGCTTTCCTGCAGGGCTTGCTTGAACCGATCGCCGATCCGCTGCACCAGCGTATCGGTCGTCTTCACACTCATCTCGCCGGCCTTCCCCTAAAGCACAACGGCCCGGCCGTCAGGCCGAACGCTTGACCAGCGGCTCACCACGGATCTTGCGCTGGAGCTTGATGACGGCGTCCAGTAGGGCCTCCGGACGAGGGGGACAGCCCGGCAGGTAGATGTCAACGGGGATGATCTTGTCCACGCTCTGGACGATTGCATAGTTGTTGAACATCCCGGCGGAGGAGGCGCACGCGCCCATCGCGATCACCCACTTGGGCTCGGGCATCTGGTCGTAGACCTGGCGGATCACGGGCACCATCTTGATGGCAACCCGGCCCGAAACGATCAGCAGGTCGGACTGCCGCGGTGACGCCCGAAAGAGCTCGGAACCAAACCGCGAGATGTCTTGCCGGGGGCCGACCGCGCCCATCATCTCGATGGCGCAGCAGGCAAGGCCGAACAGCGCGGGCCAGATCGCGCTCGATCGGCCCCAGTTGATCACCTTGTCGAGGGTGGTGGTGAGGACGTTGTCACCGAGGGCGTTCAGCGGAGTCGGTCCGGCGGCGCGACCGGTTTGGAAGGGTCCCGGGCGAAGCTTCAGCTCCCCCATTCGAGCGCTCCCTTGCGCCAGGCGTAGATCAAGGCCACCAGCAGGATGGCGGCGAACACCGCCATCTCGACGACGCCGAACCAGCGCAGTCCCTTGACGATCACGGCCCAGGGGTAGATGAAGATGGCCTCGACGTCGAAGATGATGAAGAGCATGGCCGTCAGGTAAAAGCTGATGGCAAAGCGGCGGCGTGCACCAGTGCGCGGCACGATGCCGGACTCGTAGGGCAGATCCTTCGCTGCGGATCGCCGGCTGCCCGCCAACCAGGGCGGAAGGAAGAGGGCGATGAATCCGAAAACCAGGACCGCAGCAAGAAAAATGAGCAAGGGAAAATAATCGCTCAGCACGGTATGCGCCTAAGTCTAACAAAGAGGTTTCTGAATACGACCGCAGATCGGAGCCCATCGCGTCGAATCAGGTCAGGGCCCTATGAGCGTAAGTCCTCCAGCTCCCACAGCGCATCTGGATGATGGGCGGGCGGGAAAAGACCGTCCGGATTTTCTTCCAGCATCTGGCGGCTGTGTTTTCGAAACCTGCAGACCGTGCACATGTACTGACCCGGGACCGGGATGCCTGGCTCGGGCCGCGGCGCCGCCGCCCCGGGTGACCAGGCTCCGCTTTCCACCAGCGCCCGCGGGGGGACGGAGCCGTTCGAATCGGGTTTGACCGCCGCCGCGGATTTCGGAAAGAACGGAACGGCCGGCATGCCGGACTGCCGCGGGTCGCGCGTCCAGCCCAGGGCATTGATCTCGCGCAGCCAGCGCTTGAGGTAGATGGTCCGCTTGACGTCGCTGATGTCGACGATCTCCGTAAAGGGAATCATCAGGTCGGGCTGTCCTCGGTCGACCACCCGCATGTAGGAGTCCGTCGAGAGGAAGAGCGACTGGGCGGGACCGTCGAAGATTTCGCTTACGGTCCCCAGTTCGCCGTCCCGCGCCTCCACGGTGTCGCCGATTTGGACGGCCCACTGAACTACGGGCACACGCCGACTCCGCTCGTCATGGAATGCCGCGTATTGTAAGTGACGTGGCCGGCGAGCGATTCGGGCCCAACACTGCCCAGGTCGAGGCGTTTCTCGACCGGCTCCGCCGCCTGACTGTGCCGGAGTGGGAAGTGGTGATGAAGGCGGCCCCGGGGCTGGGAGCCATCCCGGACCTTGAGATCAGGCAGTCGCCGGAGTATTTCGGCGCCCTCGACCGTGCGACGAGGGTCGCAAAGAGCGAGATCTTTCCCGGCTCGGAGTCGGCCTTCTACGACGCGATGCGGACCGCACAGCTGGCCGCCGACGCCAGCGCCTTTCAACCCTCGACCCGGCCCGAGCCAGCCAGTTCTACAGTGGTCGACGATGAGCGCCTGTCGCCCGAGGCGCAGGACGACGCCATCACCCGGATCATGTCCACCGCTTACGAGGAGGAATCCTGGCGGCGGGTAATGAATGCCTGCATGGTCGCGGCCGGCGCACTCGTCGTACGGAAGGCATTACCGGTCGAGCAGTTCAGGACCCTTTTCGCACCGTTCGCCGGCCTTTAGCTGACGGTCACGTCGGTGCTCGATACCGGACCCAGAGTCGGGCTCGTACTTGCGACGGTCAGCTGGTAGGGCGTCGATGAGGCCTTGTCGATTCTGCAACCGCTGAAGGTGGCGACGCCATTCGTCACCGTGGCGGGAGCCGTGCTGCAGGTCAGGGCTGCTGTCGGATCGCCATTCGCGTAGCCCAGCGTCACCCCGGTCGTGCTGTCGGTGTCCACGACGTTGCCAAAGGAATCCTCGACCGACACGACGGGCTGGCTGGCAAAGGCCACGCCGGCCATTGCCGTGCTGCTCGGCTGTGTGGTAAAGACGAGCTGGGTGGGCGTGCCGGCTTGAATCGTGATGCCGCTGCTGAGGCCGGAGGTCAGCGACGTACTGGTCGCCGTCAGGGTATAGCTCCCCTTCTTGTCGACGCTCAGACCGGTGAAACTGGCCACGCCGCTGGCCGTCGCATGCGGCGCCCCGCCCGAGAGCGTTGCGCCGTTGGGGACGGTCAGCGCAAGCGAGACCGTCCCGGCGAAGTCGATGACCACATTCCCGGAGGCGTCCTCGACCGACACGGCGGCCGCGAAGCTCGCGCCGGCCACCGCTGAGGCCGGTGGGTTGCTGGTAACGACCACCTTGGAAGCCGCGCCAATCGTGGTGACGCTATCGGTTGTCGGCTGGATGGCAGTCCCATTCACACTCGGCACCCGAAGCTGATAGGTGTACGTCGAAGACGGGTTGAGGCCGGTCGCGGTGACGGTGAACGTGACCGGCGTCACCTTATCGGCTGGAACCGGCGTCGCGTAGCTGTGCTGATCGAAGGGGCTCGCGGTGTTCGTCAGGACGAAATGGCCCTGGCTAGCGGTCGCCCAGCCGTTCGGGTCGATGCGACCGTGCAGTCGCGCACTGCCGGCTCCGATCATGTCCGCGGGGGCGTTCACGGTGACGCTCGGCAGCGTAATCGTATCCGCCGTGAACGGCTGCGTCTTCGGGTTCGGGTCCATCAGGTTGTGCAGCGGATCCGGCACGCAATCGTGCGCGCCGCTGGCGGACACCGTCTGGCTGGCGGTGGGCGCTAACGTGGAGTCGATCGGCGCCGTCCCCATCCAGCTCCGTGGAGTCTGCCAGGTACCTGAAAAGCTGACCGGGGCGCTGGCGTAGGTGACGGCTGGCGCCGTGGACTCTTGATTCATATTCCGGGTGAAGGTGAGGGTCGCCTCGACGCGGCCGGTGCCCAGCGAGCCGGTGGACCTTACCGGATCGAGCGGCTGCGAGCTGCTCGGCTTGCCCGTGATCGCAATCGTCGCGGCGGGCCTCTGGGTCGGGAAGTAGGTCGCAACGGCGACGCCACCGGAGAGTTGCCCGCCGCTTGGTCCGCCCGCCTGGCCCCACCAGTTGTTCTCGGCGCTGGCGGTCCCAGGCGCCGTCACGCCGACCGTGGGTACGAAGTCGCTTTCCTTCACCGTCAGCGAGCCATCGCCGCTCACCCCTCCCGACTGGATGCTCGAACACTCGACAGTGACCGCAGCTCCGCTCGTCCGGATGGCCGGGCTCGCGTCGTTGGTGAAGACGTTGCGCGCCAGGTCCGCCGGCGCATTATGGAGATCGATCGACACGCCGCCGACGTGGTCGAACTGGTTGTCGGTGATCGTATCCGTGGACACGCTACTCGTACTGTCGATGGCGTCGAGGCCGATCCGGCTGAAGGCGACGCTCGTGACAGACACCGCCGACCCGCTCACCACGATCGCGTTCTTCTCGATGTCGCGCATGGCACCATTCGCGAATTGCAGCGGGCCGGCTACCGTGAGGCCATCGTCGAAGCTGATCGACGTGTTGTTGGTGAGCACGGCCGCGCCGCTCACGTTGATGCCCGCCCAGTCGCCGCTCGCCGGCGGAGGGCAGGGGGCCAACGGTGAGGGTTTCTGAATAAATGGGGAGTCGAAGGCTGCATCGCAAACCCGTATGCCAACTGCCGCATTCTTGAGGCTGGTGAACGTCGTACCGGTGGAGGTCAACGCTCCACTGACCGTGATCGGACCACCGAGAACCTTGACCTGATCGCCGTTGCTGGTAGTGAGCGCGCCGTCGACGGTGAGGCCGCCGTCGAGCAGATAACCAAGGTGATCGGCCGGAACTGGCGCTCCCATCGCAACACCGGTTGTGAGCCAGGTCACTGGTCGGGTCGCCTCGCCGTGCAGGACCATGGCGTTGAGGCCGTTGCCCGACCCGCGATTCTCCGCAACCGTGCCCGTTCCCCTGGCGAGCTCGAAATCAGCCTTGACGCCACTGAGATAGATGGCCGGATATCGGAACGCAGCGCTCGGTCCGCCACTATTGTCGACCCCGTTGTGGTTGAGCGTGACTTGATCGGCGCCAACCAGTCGAATGCCGTAGGTTCCGGCATTGTTCACGAGGTTGTCGCTCACGACCGTCGGCTGGTCCCCCAGGCCATTGGCGACGATGCCGTCCTCGCCGGTCCAGTAGATCTGGTTTCCCGTCAGGGTCAAGCGTTCGCACGCCGGCGGCGAAGGTGGACAAGTGGCCGGGCTGAAGAAGCTGGCAATGATGCCACGCGCCTGGATATTCGGCCTCCCGGCCGTGGCGTCGCCAATGGTGCTCGAGTCCACGTGGATGGGCGAATCAAACGCGTTGATCCCATCCTTACTTGCATTAAGGATCGTGGTTCCGGAAACCGTCAGCCTGGGCAAACTGCCTGCGACGGGTCCGCTGTCGATGGCGATGCCGGTCTCCACGTAATTGATCAGACTGTTCACGAGCGTGCTGTTGCCTTGACTGCCGGCCTTGTCGGTGATGGAAATCCCTCCCCAGTTTGCGGCCTGGGGATGGCCGCACTCGGCGCTGGACACGAAAATCGACGGGCAGGAAACGGCGGCCGCCGCCGCGCCCGATGTGTCTTTCAAGCTGGTGAAGATCGCCTGGCTGCCCGCGCTACCCGCGATCAGGCTGCCGCCGCTCAGGGTTATCGGGCCACCGAGGGCCTTGACGACGTCTCCGGGCCTGACGGAAAGCGTCGAGCCATCGAGCGTCAGTCCACCATCGAGCAGGTAGCCCAGCGCGTGAGTTGCGCTTCCGTTGCTCGGCGTGATCCAGGTCAAGTCGCTTGTGACCGTACCGTCCATCACCAGCGCGTCCAGGCCGTTCCCACTCCCGAGATTTCCGCGCACGTTACGCGCAAAATCGGCTGAGACTGACTTCAGGTATATGGCTGGGTACCGATTCGAGCCGCCGCCCGGATTGCCACTGGCGCTGATGCTGTTGTTGCGGAGCACCAGGTCCGTCGCATTCACGAGCCTGATCCCGTACGTGCCGGCCGCCTGCACGCGATTGTCGGTAATCCAAACCGGTAGTCCACCGAGCGCCTGGCCGAGGACGGCTTCGGCACTCGTGGACATGAACCGGTCGCCGCTGAGGCGCAACGTGGGCGTCGGGGCCGTCGACGGCAGGGTGGTGTAATCCGCGCTGATGCCGTGGACACCGCCGCTGATCGTCGAGCTGGCGACTGAGATCGAGGTGTTTACGGCTTTGATGCCATCGAGCAAGCTCGGCCCAATGCTGGTGCTTGAAACCACCAGGCCGAAGGTCGATGAGGCGTAGGTGGACGTGGCCCCACTATCAATCAGGATGCCGGTGCTGGCGTATCGGATGGCCGCGTCGATGACGGTGGCGTCGGCGCCGCCCGTCAGGTTGACGCCGCCCCAGTCGCCGGCGGCGGCGGCGGGACAGCCGGGGACCAGGGCCGACGGGCAGCCGACTCCAGCGGTCGTGTCGGCCAGGCTGGTAAAGACCTTCTTGCTGCTGCTGGCGACATCATCGGCACGGAGGTGTCCGCCCCTCAGGTTGATGGTCCCGTTGCGGATCTTGACGATGTCGCCGGCCCTCACCGTCAGCGTGCCGGTCATGTTGAGGTTGCCGTCGAGGATGTAGCCGAGCAGCCTGGTGGGGTCGGCGGTGTTCCGGGCGCTCTGCCACAGCAGATCTCCATCGACATTCCCGTTGAAGGCCAGCGCGTCGACACCGTTGGCGGCCCCTTTGTTTCCCGTGATCAACTTGTTTCCCGGGAC
>VBEW01000165.1 GCA_005889225.1 Chloroflexota bacterium
GGTAGGCGAGCCTGCCGCCCATGCAGAATCCCCAGCCGGCAACCCGGTCGGCCCCGCGAGCCCGAAGGTCGTCCACCGCCGTTTGCACATCGGCGAGGAATCGCTCATCGGATAACTGTTGAGCTCGCTGCACGGCCTGGGCGACGGCCTCCGGCTTGCTACCCGTCTTTTCTGGCGCCCGCATCGAGTCGGGGAGGTCGCCCTGGCGGCCGAAGAAATCCACCAGCAGTGCCGCGTGCCCCTCGGAGGTGATCCGACGGGCCAGATCCTTGTAGAAGTCGGTATAACCCCAGACGTCGTGGATGATCAGAACCGCGCCGCGTCGGAATCCTGTCGCTGGCTGGGCCAGAAACTCTCGCAGGGCCGCCCCATCACCGGCACGGAGCGTGCGCTCTTCCTCTCTAACTGCGGCGACCGCCCGGGGACCGTCGTCGTCGCCCGGTGCACTGCACATCCGCCAAGTCTAGAGGCGGTGCTTTCGCACAAACGCGGCCACTCGGTCCATGGCCGCGTCCACCACCGGTAGGAGACCATGACCCACGCCGGGAAATGTCACGAGCTCGGCCTGCGGCAGCAATCGAACCGATGCCCGGAGCAGCTCGAGTCGGGCAAACGGGTCCGATTCTCCAGATAGCAGGAGCACGGGACAGGCGATCCGGGACCAGTGTTCGGTGCGCAGCTGCTCGGGGTGCCCGGGCCGGTGGAGCGGGTAGCTGAGCAGCAGCAACGCTGCATACCGCACCTCGGTGGCGGCCATGCTGGCGACTCGGCCGCCGTAGGAATGTCCCCCCGCGATCGATCCGGCGGGAACCTTTTCGATAAAGACGGGCACCGCCTTCTCAGCTTTGACCACCGAACGGCCCGAGCGGGGCAGGTCGATCGCCTCGGCAGCGAGCTTGCGCGCAGCCAGCGCCTGAACGTAAGGTCGCATGCTGCGTGCATCACCCGACGCGCCGTGCGCCAGATAAATGGCATGCACCAGGGTCGATTTAGACGGCACCCGTTAACATTAGTGCCGCGTCATGGCACGCGTCCTGCTCGTCGAGGACGAGCCCAATATCGCGTCGATCATTGTCTTCAAGCTGGAACGCGAAGGGCACCAGGTGCGTTGGGAATCCAGCGCGTCCACAGTCCTCGATGCCGCTGCCGCCACAGCGCCTGACCTGGTGCTGCTGGATTCAAGCCTTCCCGACGGTGACGCCTTTGCCGTGCTGCGCGCGCTTTCCCCGAATCCGCCGGTGGTGATGATGACCGAGTTCCGCGATGACGTTACGCCGGCCCGTGCGCGGGCGGCTGGGGCGCTGGCGACCGTCCAAAAACCCTTCAAACCGACACAGCTTGCCCGGCTGGTCGCCCAGCTCGTCCCTGCAGCAACCGCGGGACGGCCGTGATGACCGTGCTGGCCCGCAAACAGGGCGCCGCCCTCGTTATTCGGGACCGCACCCTCGGAATCTTTACCGATAAGGGGTTCACGCCGGTGGATTTCAAAATCGAGCTGGCAATGAAGCTGGCGACGCGGCTCAAGTACACGCCCGTGCTCCCGGCCCAGGAGATGGAGGAGCCCGAGCTTATCCGTTTCCTGGACGACGCGCGCCCAGCGTAAGACCGGCCGCCGGGCCGCGTTATCCCTGCGCGATGACCGCGCAGACCGAACGCCTCCTGGAGAGCGGCCGGCTGGCGGAATCGGAGGGCAACGTGCGCCAGGCGCTCGTCCGCTACGAGGAGGCGGTCAGGCTGTCCGCGGACGAGGCCGCTCCGCGGCTTCGCTTAGGGACGCTCTGCCATCGCACCCGCGACTACAAGCGGGCTCGGCAGTTGCTCGACGAAGCCAGCCGCATCGACCCGGACCATCCCGACGTTGCCTTCCGTCTGGGGCTGACCTGCGACGCACTCGGCGATCGGGACAAGGCAAAAGCCGCGTACACCCGCACCATGCTGCTGGCGCCCAGCTCCTGGCAGACCTGGTACCTGATCGGCCGAGATCATCGCCAGCTCGGCCATGCTGAAGTGGCCCGGCTTGCCTATCGGCGAGCCCTGGAAGGGGCGCCCGACGAGCCCGAGATCCTGGCCGAGCTGGGCACGCTGCTCTGGGAGATGGGCCACCGGGACGAGGCCTACGTCCACCTGGAACGGGCCGTGAAGGCATGCCTGGTCGACCCCGGGTTTGCCCTGCAACTCGGGCTCGCCGAGATGCAGCGGGGCGACCTGATCGCGGCGCATCGCCTCTTGACCGGCGCCAAGCACCTCGACCCGTCCGACCGGCGGATCGACGTCGCCCTGCAAGGGCTGGCGCTTCGCAGGCAGGAGAGCCGAGGCCGTCAGCGCAAGCGAGCGGCCTGAGAGCCTCTCCACCAAAACAAAGGCCGCTTTTTGAGGGCGGCCTATTGTGGGGAGGAGGGGGACGCTGGTGGAATTCTCTCGACTGACCGCAGCCTAGCAACGCCGCATTACGGCGCTGCTAAAAATCAGGCGCCCTGACGCGCCTCGGCGTCCGCCCAGCGCGGCGCCGCAACGTCGGCCGTAAGGACCCGCTCCTGGGCGAGAATCCGCCGGAGGATCGCCACACTCGAGGCGTAGGTCGAATCCATCCCGTAGTACGAGAGGCCGCGGGCGCCCAGCGTCCGGGCCTGCGTATAGGGCGTGTCCGAGGCGTAGTGCAGGACGCCGAGGTCGAAGGGCAGCTTGGTGAAGTTAATGTTCTCGCGCATCGGGTAGCGGGAAGACTCGGTCGCTTCATACAAGGCATTGAGGTATGGACCGCCTTCCATCTCAACCACCGTGAAACTCTCGCGGTGGTAGAAGTCAAGGTAGCCGCGGTTTTGCAAGAAGGTGCCTCGGACCGTCACCGCGCGCTGATTGTCGAGGGCCGAGCCATAAACAAGGAAAGGGGCCACGCTATCGAAGCTGAAACAGTTCTCCAGCCAGTAGGTGTTTTCCGAATGCTCTTCGAACACGACGTTCGAAATCATGATGTCGCCGATGCTGCCGTTCAAGGTAGCCGCCTTGCCCAGGACATAGACGCCGCGCAGTGTCCCCACGCTCACCGCAACCTCGCGGAGCACGTTGTACGCGCCCAGGCCGAGCGGGTAGTTGACGTTGATCAAGACCGCGGGGCTGCGTTTCAATCGGTCGGCCGGCGGATCGCCGAGTCGGGCGTCGAGGTCGCTCGCCACCAGCCGGTCCAGGACGATGACCTGCGCCGCCACGTCGAGGCCGGCGTGGCTTGGAAGGAAGAAGATGCCGCGGGCCTCCTCTTCGCTGGTCCGCTGCGCCCGCCGTTCTCCGGCTTCGGGGGACTGCCCATAGTACGAGCGGGCCGCGTAGTAGAGAAAGTTGTCCCAGTTGCCCCGCGACTGACCCTGGCGGAGCTTGCGCAGCTCAGGAACCAGCTCGAGGTTATTGCTGCGCTCGATGTAATCGACGATTTCCTGTTGATGCCGCCGCGCCGATCCGCTCAGGAGGTTGACAAGGCTGTGGGTGTTGCTCGATATGAAATAGACCGGCCGGTCACCAACGCCCTGACTCTTCATCAGCGATTCGATCGGCTCCCACCAGCGGCGAGTGGCCTTGATGTAGCCGATCTGTGAGCCACCCAGCATGCGAACCGTGAGGTCTTTCTCGTCCGCCTTGATGCGCCGCAGCGGAACCAGCAGGTCGCCCCAAATCTCGACCAGCCGGATGGCATCATCCTCGGAAATGCCGAGCCGCTGGAGAACCTGGAACTGCTCCGCCACGGTCTGCACCCCGCTCAGGTCTTCGGCGCTCAGTAAGGCGTGCAACTTATTCCATTCGATCTGGAGCGCGACGAGTTGCGGAATGACATCGTCGATATCGGACGGGCTGGCGATGTAGACGGCAAGCGTTTCCTTGCCGTCGTAGTAATAACGCCGGCGGCGACCAGGTGAGCTCTGCATTTCCCAGCGCTCGACGTCGACATTGAGCAACCGCTTGAAGACCTCAGCCGATTGCCCGAGGACGATTCGCCGCACCGTGCTGATGCAGGGGGGCAGACGGCGCAACGCGTAGATCAACGCGCCCGTGTCCGGCTCGGCCGATCCGGCCTTCGGGTGCAGGCTGGACCGCATTCCGATATGCGACTGTTCCAGCACCTTGAGCTTGGTTTCTCCGGAGCTGCGCAGCAGCGTGCCATACGTTCGGGTGTACAGCTCGACGGCATCCCGTCCGGGTACGCGGTCTTCGTCGGCGTCGATATACGCCATTGTGGGTATTATCCCGCGCGTTTTCGAAAGCCTGCCGGTGACATGGGGTCGCCTATTTACATGTTTTAACGAAAGTTATTTGCTGGCTGCCGGAACAGGCACGTACCGTGGTCGCTGACCCCAACAACGGCAAGCGTCGGAGGAACCACCCCAACGATGTACCAAGCGATTCAACAAGAGACCCAACGCACGACGCTGCGCGTCATCGCGACCCGTGCCCAGGACGCCAAGCGCAAGCTCAGCCTCTACGCGCTGGACCGCGTTCTATGGGCGCTCGAAGAGCTCAATCTCGCCGAACGAACGGTCGTCCCCCGCCACCTCGTCGAGCAGCTGCGGGCCTTCGGTGTGCCGTACGCACCCGACATCAAGATTCCCGACCTGATCGAGCTCGTGTTCACCGCGCAGGAAGAATTCATGAACGTTGAGCCGGATGAGATCAACCGGGTACCGACGATCGAGGAGCTGGAAGTCTACTTCGAGCAGTCGCGCGTCGCCTAGCCGCTAGCGCCCGCATCCTATAATTGCGGTCACCTTTTGGGGGAGGTGATGCCGGCCAGGCGCCACGACAAGTCAATCGCCGTCAGGTGGCTCGAAGTGAGCTGAAAAGGGAAGCCGGTGTGAATCCGGCGCGAACCCGTCACTGTAACCGGGGAGCCGTGGACGAGATCCACTGAGGCCGTGGCCTTGGGAAGGAGTTCAACGGCAACGATCCGGAGCCAGGAGACCTGCCTGTCGGGGACCAACGACCCTCTTCGAGGCTGAGAGGGAGGTGCCACGCATCTTCTCCGATCGGCCTCCAGTTGCTCATTCCTTGCTCTGGAGGTTCACATGAAACGACTGACGTCCGCGACCCTCACCACCATTGCGGTGCTCGTGCTGGCCTCGGTCACGGCCAGCGCCCAGAATCGACTCCCCAACAATGCCCAGCGAGCCCTGCAATGGCTCCAGTGCACGCAGCAGCAGTCCAACGGGCAGATCGGCAGCGGGGGTAATCCGATCGCGCGCTCCTCGGAGGTGGCCTTCGGCCTGGCCGCGGCCGGCCAAGATGCCACCGCCATGAAAACCGGCGGCGTATCGCTGGCCGATTATCTCAAGACCGCGGTCAGCACCGATGTCGGAACCAACGGTGAGCTACTGATCGCCCGGGCCTCGCAGCCGCACGCCGGACCAACCGCGGCGGTCATCACGCAATTGGAGGCAGCAAAGGGCAGCAACGGCGAGTACGGCGGCGACCTGTACAGCGATGCGCTCGCGATCCTCGGCTTGCGCGCCGCGAACCAGGCAGTTGGCCAGGACGCGGTGACATTCCTGAAGGACCATCAGCAGCCGGACGGCGGCTGGGGCTTCGGTGGCGACCAGTACACCGATTCCAACACGACCGCCCTCGTCATCCAGGCCCTGCTGAGCGCTGGCCTGCCATCCGCTGATGGGGCGGTCACCCACGGCTTTGCCTACCTGCAGTCGGTCTTCGTCCAGGGAGGCTTTGCGGACACGCCCGGCGCCGCCCCCGACGGGAATTCGGACGAACTGGCGATCCAGGCGATACTGGCCGCGAACCAAGAGGTTGACCAGACCTGGCGGTCGAAGCTCGACCAGGCCCTCGCCCACCTCGCCGGCCTGCAGGTTGACAGTGGAGTCGACGCCGGCGCCATTTCCAACCCGTACAGCAAGCTGTTCGCCACCACCTTCGCGCCGGCCGCGTTCTTGCTCAGGCCGCTCACCAGCAGCGGCATCGCCGAAACCGCAACGTCACTGCTTGCCTGTCCGGTCAGCTCGACGGCGACACCCACGCCGCGACCGGCACCCACGCCAACGCCGGTCGTGACGACCGCGAAGCTGGCGCAGACGGGCGCCGCCGACGATATCCGGCCACCGCTTGCCGGCTTGGCGCTCCTCCTCCTGGGCACCGGCGTTTTGATGAGGCCTCGCCGACGCGCGCCCCGTCGGTAGTCCGCTCAACCGTGGCGCTGGTGCTGGCGCTGACGGGTGCGGTGCTGTGGCATCCGCCCGTTCATGCCGCCACGCACCGAGCCGCGCTGGTGATTCAGCACAGCGCCTCGTGGCCAGGTCCGCGGGTGCTCTGGAAGTGTGTCGAGTTCGCGCAGGAAGCGATCAGGGGGTTGGCGCTGCTCGAGCTCGCCGGCGTCAATTCCGGCCAGCCGCCCCAGGTGTACGACTGGGGCGGCGGCAGCGACACCGTCTGCCAGCTCGACCGTCAGCCGACCCCGGTGCCCGAACGCTGTTT
>VBEW01000156.1 GCA_005889225.1 Chloroflexota bacterium
GAGCGGCGGCGTCCCGGATGCCTATCCCATTCAGGGCTACGGCTTCGGCGAGATCCTGTACGACGCCCACCTCATCGCGCACCGCACGGACGCCTTCCCCTTTACGGCATTCCAGCTCGCGGCCCTGGTGCCGGTGCTCTGGCTGGCGGGACGAGCGCTTGTCCGACGGCCGACCGCTGGTCGCTGGATGGCTGGCTACGGCGGGGCATTGTTCGCGTTCATGTTTTTCGCCCGGTTCTTCAACGACAACTATGTCGCGGTCGTGATCAGCCTCTTCCTCTGTGTCCTGCCGCTGGGCGCGGCGAGCCTGAGGCCGCCTCGCGCGGCACGGGCCGCCCGGCTCGCCGCCTGATGGCGCTCGCGGAGCGCAGCCCGGAGGCGCACCGGCCAGGCCGCGGCGTTCGGCCGCAGCCGGCTGGCTGGCGATGGCCGGCGGTCGTCGCAACCGTGGTCTGTCTTCTCACCGCGCCACCGATCGCACTCGCCGCGAATCGTGTTCCGCCGGACAGCGTGTTCTCCGGATACGTCGTGATCGCCCGCGACGCGTATGTCTACCAGGCCATGTGGCGCGCCGGCTGGCAGGGCGCCTGGCTGTTCCACTCCGCATTCACATCGGAAACCCTGCCGGGCATCGTGCTCTATGCCTGGTATCTGTGGCCCGCTCACCTGCTGGGCTGGGCCGCCGGGCCGTGGCTCTATCACCTCGCGCGGCTGGCCGCGGCGGTCGCCTTGCTGGCCGCGGTCTGGATGTTGATCGGGGAATTGTTCCGCCCCCGGCTGCTGCGCCGTTGGGCGTTTCTGCTCTGCATCCTGGGGGGTGGCGTCGGCGCGCTGCTGCCCCGCGACATCCAGGTCGGGCCGCTCATCACGCGTGCGACCGAGATGAGCGCTCCGGGCACCAGCGTGGCCGACCTGATCGCGATGGCGCCGCATCTGCCCTGGGCGCTGGCGCTGATGTGCTGGACCATGGTGGCCGCGCTCCGCCTGCGTTACCGGCTCAGCCGCCGCTGGGTGTGGGGTGGACTCGCCGCCGTCCTGGGCCTGCAGCTGATCTATCCGCAGCTCGCGCTGCTGGCGGTGAGCGCGCTCCTCGGTTGGTCGCTCGTTCGTCGGTATCGCCGCGCCGCGTGGTTCGCCGTCGGTGCGGCGTTCGTGCAGCTGCCCTACCTCATCTACCTGTTCTGGGTCTGGCGGACGGCGCCCGGCGCGCTGTCGGTGATCCGTCCCGTCCTCGAGGTTGGCGATCCGTTCGGGTTCCTGGTGCTGTCGCACCTGGTCGCCAGCGGCCTGATTGCGCTGGCGATCTGGCGCCGGCGGCTTCGCGGTGATCTGCTGCTCCCCGGTCTGTGGATCGTGGGGATGACGCTCTTCATGTTTGCGCCGGGGATCAGCGGCGCGCTGGGCCGCAGCTTCATGGCCAGCTCCATCCCGTTCGGGCTGTGCGCCACGCCCGGGCTGCTCGTGCTGCTGCGCGCCGTGCGGAGCCTGCGCTGGCGGCGGCGACTGGTCGCGGTCGCGCTGACGGTCTCGAGTTTCTTTGGAATCTTCAGCCTCGCCCAGCCGTACTGGATCGCGGCCTTCCGGTTGGATCCGCGCGCGGAGTACGAGAGCCGCGCGGAATCGGTGCTCCTGGCTCGGCTCGCCCCTCAGGTCTCGGCACGGGACCTGGTGCTGACCACCTATCTGGACGGCATCTTCGTTCCAGCGCAGACCGATGCGCGCGTCTTTGCGGGCCATCCGGAGATGACGATCGATGCCGCGCGCAAGTCGGCAGACGCGCTCGCCTTTTTCGCTGACTGGAGCCCGGTGGAGCGTGCCGGTTTTCTGAAGGCGAACCACATCGACTATGTGCTCACCACCGACATCGAGGTCGTCGGCCGGCTGGTGCAGGACCCAGGTCTTCGCCTCGTGGAGCGCGAGGGCGGAGCGGCGCTTTTCAAGGTGAGCGGGTGACCAGCCGCTGGCAGCGGTGGACGCTGGCCATCGTGGTCGGGTTTGTGATCGCCGGCATCGCGGTGGTTGGACGAGAGTCCAGCCTGGCGCGTCGCAGCGCCGACTTCACCATCAGCTACGCGGCGGCGCTGTTGATCCGCGAGGGCCGGCCGGAGGCGGTGTACCAGCGCGATCAACTTGGACCGCTGATGCTGCGCCTCTCCGACAACGCCATCGATCCGCGCCTCCCGTTCGATGCGCCCCTGGCGATCGCATTACCGATTGTCCCGCTGACCTTCCTGCCGCTGGAGCTTGCCTTCCGCGTCTGGCAGCTTCTCACCCTGCTCCTGCTTGGCCTTTCTGTCATCCTGCTGGGGCGATGGCTACCGCTCGGCCGCCGCGCGCCACCTATCGCGGCCCTGGTGCTCCTCGGATGTCCGGCAACCTGGGCCCTCCTCTCGGAAGGGCAGTCGACGGCGCTGCTTCTTCTGGGTGCGGTGCTCCTCGCTCGCGCGTGGAGCAGCGGCTCGTGGCGGTTGGCCTGCGTCGGCGGCGTGCTGCTGGCGCTCAAACCGCAGTATCTTCCCGCGTATCTGATCCTGCTTGGCGCGCGGCGGCAGTGGCCGGCGCTGGGCGCCGCGCTGGTGGGCGCCGTCGCCGTCGGCCTGAGCCCGATGCTGGCGGGTGGCCCTCAGGGTCTGCTGGCCATGGTCTGGAGCGCGCTCGATGCCGGCCAGGGCGTGGTGCGCTACAACGAGAGCCTGATCGCAACCTTCGCGCCGCTGCTTGCCGGGCCTCTGCCGACGATCGTCGGATTCGCAATGTGGGGCGTCGCCCTGGCGATCCTTAGCCCGGTCGCCGTTCGTCATCCGAGCTCGGTCGCCGTCGCCGCGCTAGCGACCGCGGTCGCGATCGGCTTCTCCCCGCACGCGCTCCCCTACGACACCGTCCTGCTGGCGGTGCCGGCATGGTTCGGGTACGTCCTCTACCGGTCGGGGGCGATCCCGACGCCGGCGCCAGCCTACCTTGCCTTCGCGCTGGCCCTGGTGGTTGACCTTGGACGCCCGCTGGTCAGCATCGCGCCGGTCGTGTTGCTCGTGGCCCTCGCCTGGTACGGGCGCGTGGTGTGGCTCAGGCGGCAGCGTCCGCCGCGGGTCGAGCGGGCTGCGTGAGCGCGGCGGCCCGCTCCTGTCGCAACATCTGGAGCAGCAGCGTCCAGAGCAGGAGGAGCCCCAGGAGCTTGACGGAGGTTGCGGCCAGTACCAGCGTTGCTTCGCCGGCGCCGTGCACCTGCAGGTTGGCCGGTAACGGAAAGGCCCGCCTGTCGATCCAGCACATGGCATAACCCGCAAACAGCCACCAGCCGTAGCGGTGGCCGGGCCGGCGGACCGTCATCCAGGCGATCGCCGTGGCCAGCGGCAGGAGCAACGTCACGAGATGGTGCTGCCAGGTCACGCTGCTGGCGATCAGGAGCGCGGTCATCAGGGCGGCCACGCTGAGCCGGAGGGTCCATCCGTTGGCTGCTGGGCCGACGCCCCGTGCCTGCCACAGGGTGACGCCGATCACGACGACGGCCGCCAGGACGATCAGGACCTTGGCTGCGGTCTGGGTGTTGTCGCCGAGAAGGTTCGGTGAGAGCTGGACGATCCGGCTCACGAGCCCATCGATGGAACCGTTATCCCAGTTGGCGGTGCCCAGGCCGATCCGCGGGAGCACCACCGTGAAAAATTGCCAGCTGCCCGGTGAGGCCAGCATCGTCGTGGCGGTCAGCGCCACCAGCGCCACGCCGGCCATGACCGCAAGGCGGATGCGGCCCAGCCGGTAAAAGAGGGGGATCAGGAAGATGGGCGTCACCTTGAGCGACGCGGCGAGGGCGATGAAGATTCCCGCGCGCCCATCGCGATGGCGCAGGGCGGCCCACAGGGTGGCGGTGACCAGCAGCAGCCACACCGTGGCCACCTGCTGAAACTTCAGGTTGAGATAGACCGGCATGAAGCCGAGCGCGCCCAGCAGGAGCAGGCGGCGGCCGGGGCGGGAGAGTTCGGGGTGGATGCGAAGCAACAGGGCCAGCGATCCGAAGAATGCGGCATGCACGGCGATCAGCCAGATGCGCGCCGCCGCCACCAGGCCAAGCGGAGTCAGCGGCGCCAGCAGCTCGGCGAAGAAGGGAGGATAGATGTAGGCGACCACCCACGCCTCGGTTCCCCAGGAGCGCTTGAAATCGCCGTAGATGTCGCCGCCGTGCGCCGCCGCCTGGGCGCCACCGAAGTAATTGACGAAGTCGAATCGCAGGGCGGCAGGGGTCAGGCCGACCCACTGCGCGATCGACCAGACGGCGTAATACCCGGCGGCGATGATGACGAGCAGCAGCAGGACGCGCTGCTGGAAGCGCGGCTCGTACAGCCGGCGGACGCCATACCAGGTCCGCATCCTCACGCGGCGACCGCCGGGGCAAGCTGCGCCGGGGCGCGGGCGATGCGTCGACGGTGCCAGACGAGCAGCAGCAGAGCGACGGGGATCGCGGTGAAGCCGTTGAAGTATCCGAAGCGGAACCCCAGGAAATAGCAGAAGGGGAAGACGAGGAACGCCCAGATGGTCACTTCCACCAGCGGATCGGTCCAACCCTCGAGCCGTGGGCCCAGCAGTACACCCACCAGCGGAAGCAGCAGGATCATGTCGTAGGACTGGACGAACGGAAGGGCCGCCAGCCAGACGAGCAGCAGTGTGAGTCCACGGGTCTGCGGGTCGGCCGCGCGTCGCAAGGCCCAGCCGGCATAGCCGGCGGCCGCGCCCACTGTCAGCAGGAGCGCCGCCAGCTTTGGCCCGCCACCAAGCCCGGGGTAGAAGAAGCTCTCGATGGAGGCCATGTCCGGCTGGATTCCCTGGACCGCCTGCCACATGCGTGGGATCTGCAGCGGCCACTCGATGAAGCCCGTTCCGAGGACCACGGTGGCGCCGCCGAAGGCGACTGCCGACGCGGCGATGAAGCCGCCGATGACGCGGCGCGCCTGCGGCGGTTCGAGCAGGACAATGACCAGTGGCAGCGGCAGTCCGATGTTGGGCTTGAGCCAGATCAGCGCCAGCGCCAGGCCCGCCCACCATCCATGGCCACGGCTCGCCAGGTACCAGGCCAGCACGAAGGCGCCGAACACGATGACGGAGACCTGGCCCATGAAGAGATTGATGAACCCGACGGCGGAGAGGGCGGCGCAGGCCGCGCCGAGCCAGGCTCGGCGGGGCCGCCAACCCAGCAGCGCAAAGACCATGAATGAGGCCACCATCAGCATCGCCAACAGGAGGGCGGCAAAGATGGCGTCGGCGACCTGCCACGGCAGCGATGTCAGTGGAATCAAGGCGAAGGCAAGCCAGGGCCCCTCTGGATAGGCGAGAAACTCGTAGAAGGCGGGGTCGCCCGGTTTGAGCCCCTGGGGGGCATCGTAGAGTTGATCCTCGACCCGTGCCAGTGAGGGCCAATCGTAGGGATCCCCGTGGTGCGCGACGACGGTCGCCGCCGCGAAGAAGGCCCGGAAATCCTGTCCCACCGTCGGCGAGGCCACCAGCTGTCGGGCGTAGGGGATGGTCATCGCGATGAGAAAGATGACCAGCAGCCGCTGGCGCAGCCGCCGGCGACCGGGGCCGGTCACGTCCCTGCCTGGGCAGCGTAGGCGCGGTTCGCCGGGGTGTCGCGCATCATGATGGTCGCCTTGTCGATGGTGTGCAGCTCGAACCACCCGGTGTGGCCCGGGGCGTTGTGGTCCTGGCGCAGCTCGGTGATGATCGGGTCGTTCGAGTGAAAGATCACCCAGTTGATCTGGTAGTGATCGAGCAACTGGGCCTGGTCCGAGCCCAGGGACTGCAAGTGATCGTAGTCGCGCAACAATTGGTCGCCGGCGACCGCCGCATCACCAAAGATGAATACCGGCTGGTAGGGCGTGTGGCCGTACAGCCGGAAGATGAGGTAGCCGCCCCATCCATAGGCGTTCAGCATGTGTCCAGGGGCCGGATGCTGGACCAGGAAATCGGCCGCCTTGACGGGAAAGTCCCGGGCGACCAGTTTCCCGTCGACGCGCTGCACCAGGCTGGGGACGCTGGCGAGGGCGACCACGCCGACCAGCGCCAGCACCATGATGACGTTCGCGGCGAACGTGACCGGGGCCGTCCTCAAGGCCCGTAACGGCCAGCGCCAGGAGAGTCGCTCGCGCGCCTGCTGCGCATAGTCGGCGAGAGCCGGGACTGCCACCAGCATGAATAACGAGAGGTTGCGCACCGAGTGGAGCGCGAGGCCGAGCCCGATCAGCAACAGCAGGAACTGGCGCGGCTCGATGCGGCGCGACAGGGCCAGGCCGCCGATGATCAGGAAGATCATCGCCTCGAACGCCCAGATCTGGGACATCTGGAAGTTCGGCGAGAACCACTCGACGATCAAGCGCTGCTGCTCGGGGCTGCCACCGGTCTGGAACGGATTGCCGATGGAGGCCGCCAGGACGATGGTCATGGCGCGCAGCCGGGGCAGGGGCATCGATCCGGGACGGCCCAGCAGGTAGCGCAGTCCTTCCACCACCAGGGCGACCCCCAGGATCGCGTAGCCGAGGACGAACCCGGCGTGGAGGTTGACCCAGACGAGCATCACGGCGGGCAGGAAATAGAGCGCCCGGCCGCGCCCCTCGCAAAAGCGCTTGACCCACAGGTAGGTGAGCGCGCTCAGGGCAAACGTGATCATCTGGATGCGCGGTCCCCAGATTGGATTGGCGGCAGCCACCCCGAGGGCCAGCGCGAGTCCTGCGATCACGAAGTTGACCCGACGATCGATCGCCAGGTAGACCAGCAAGAACCCGGCGGCGGTTACCGCCCCCAGCGTCAGGCTGACCAACGGCAGCCGACCGGCGGCATAGAGGACCGCGAGGACGACTTCGCTGAGCCACTCGTGGGTGATCCAGCGGTGGTCGTTGACGGTGAAGGTGTACAGGTCCTGGTGGGGGACGGCGTGGTGGCTGAGGATCCAGTTACCGGTGGTGATGTGCCACCAGAAGTCCGGGTCGGTGACCGGTTGGATGGCGGCGATCAGCATCGTCAGGAAGATGGCGATGGTGAAAAAATGCGGCAGGTCGAGCCAGCGGATGGCTCGGCTCAGCCAGCTGTCAGGGCCTGGCTGGAGCGGGGACGGAACACTGGAGCGGGCCAGGCTTGCCAATCTACTAGACGAGGAAGGGGATCAGCCGGCGTGTCCGCCGGGCGTAGCCCTCATAGGTTGGGTAGACCCTCTGCAGCATCCGCTCCTCGTAATACGTCCGGGTCAATTGGGCGATAACAAAAATGATCAGCACCAGCACGTGCAGGCTGCCCAGGGTTGGCGTGACCAGGCCAAAGCCGGCGATGATCTCCCCCAGATAGATCGGGTGGCGAACAAACCGGTAGGGACCGGTGGTCACCAGTCCGCGCGCCTCGGGCACGATGCTGAATCGGTTGCGCAGGTAGCTCAGAGAGTAGAGGGCGAGGATCATGCCGCAGGCCAGGCAGATATCACTCAAGGCGAGCACCCAGACATTGGTGCTGCGCGCCTGGCCTGGGATCAGGAAAATGCCGTAGAGGATGAAGCTGCCGACCAGCGCGACCGCGATGGCGAGCGGGTTGTGATCGTGGGCGATCGCCTTGCTCCGCACTGCGTAGATCCCGAGCAGGAAGGTGAAAAAGGCCACGGTCAGGAGGCGGTTGAGCAGATACATGACTTCGGTGCGGTTCAGCTCGCCGGCAATGGCACGCTCGACGCCGGAGTAGGCGAGTTCGGCCTGAATCGCCACCAGGAAGCCAAAGACTCCCAGCGGTAGCGCCCGTCCGAGGATGAAGGACGCCCGTTCGCTCATCTGCTACGGAGATTCAGCGTGAATTCATCGATTTTCCTGCTATCATTGGGCCGCCAAACGGGGTTCCAGCCGGGAGCGGGGGCCGTTTTCTCTAGTCCTATATGAGTGCGATCCAGGCCACGGATGAGACTTTCGATCCATTCGTGTTGATTCACCAATCGGTCACGACTCGCCTCCAGACCGTCGAGGCCGAGCTCGAGACAGCCGAGCAGAAGTCGCGCGACTTGGAGGCGTCCCTCGAGCGAGTCCGCGACCTGGCTGACGAATCCCGAGTGGTCGAGAAGCACCTGCTCAACAACCTCAAGCAGTTTTCGCCATCCGAGGTCCAGGAGACCTTCGGGAACATCCGGGAGACCCAGCTCAGCGTGGAACGGGTGCAGATCGAGTACGAGGCGCTCGCCAGCCGCCGCGCGGAGCTCAAGGACCAGGGCCAGTTCCTGCGGTCGGCCAGCCAGATCCTGGCCGACCTGCAGCGGATGTACGGAGAAAACGGCGCCCACCAGGCCGCGGCCGACGGCGACAAGCAGTTCCGCGATGCCTCCCGGCAGGTGTTTCAGATCATCGAAGAGGAGCGCATGCGCATCGCCCGCGACATGCACGATGGTCCCGCGCAGTCGATGGCTAACCTGGTGCTCCAGGCTGAGATCCTGGAGCGATTGCTCGACCGCAACCCAAAGCAATTAGTCACGGAGCTGGCCGAGTTCAAGAACAGCGTCCGCAACGCGCTGGAGGAGACCCGCCAGCTGATCTTCGACCTCCGGCCCATGACGCTGGACGACCTCGGGCTGGTCCCCACCCTCCGCAAGTTCATCAAGGAATACGGCGACCGCTACGGTCTGGCGACCCGTTTCAACGTGGTGGGGCAGGAGCGCCGGCTGGTCGGCAACACCGAGGGCGTCCTGTTCCGCATCGTCCAGGAAGCCCTGACGAATGTGCACAAGCACGCCCGGGCAAAGATGGCGGAGGTGACCATGAACCTCCAGCCGTCCCGCGTCTCGGTGGTGGTCAAGGACGACGGCCAGGGGTTCGACGTCGCACGCACAGAGGCGAACCTGCACAAGAACAAGAACCTGGGCTTGCTCTCGATGCGCGAGCGGGCCGAGCTGGAAAAGGGGACCCTCGAGATCCGCTCCCAACCCGGGCGCGGTACGGAGGTCAAAGTCGAGATTCCTCTCGCCAAGCGCTGACGGCTAGCGGCCTCCAGGCCGCCGCGCCATCGCGCGCACCCGCACGGTTTCGCTGTTGTAACTCTGTTCGCAACGAGCGCGCCGTCTGTTACGGACTCGTCAAAACTCTTTCGCCGTTCTTCGGCGGAGCGTGCGTTGATCCGTACGCCACTGAGTGTGAGACTGTGGTCGATCTACTCGAAAAGGAGGTGAATTAGCATGTTGACCAACCTTTATCTGCGCCTCCGTGAGCTGCTCAACCGTGAGGAAGGGCAGGGTATGGTAGAGTACGCCCTCATTCTCGTCTTGATCGCGGTGGTCGTGATCGTAGTTCTGATCGTGCTCGGCAACCAGGTCAAGAACGTGTTCTGCAACATCTCGGGCGGTCTCGGCCAGTAAGCACCCAACGCTCTTGGGAGCAACCAGAGAGAGCCTGCGCAAGCAGGCTCTCTTCGTTTTTCGGCCCCCTGGTCACGAAACATCAGCTTGCGCAAGGAAGAGCGCTGACTCATAGATACATGACGCGAAGGAGCGTCACGCCTACAGGTGCTGGCGCCGAATATCAGGAGGTGAGTTGATTGGCGACTGAGGTAAAGCCGAAGAGCAACCGCATCCTCTTGATCTTCGGATTTTTCCTCGCCATCGTGGCGTTTGGAGGGGCTTTGCTGGTTGGCCGAACTGGGGGCGGCGCCAACTCGCTGGTCACCGGCCCGAGGAATATCCCCGCCGTCGTGGCGACCAAAGACATCCCGGCGTCGACCCAGATCACGGCGGACATGGTGACGATCGTCCAGTACTCGGGCGACCAGGCACCGCCGTTTGCCTACCGGACCAAGGAGGTCGTGGTCGGGAAGTTTGCCGCGATTCCGATCCACAAAGACTCGGCCATCATCGACTATGACCTCGTCAGTGACGCCAGCGGTGTCCAGCCGGCCAAGCAGGCGTTCCTGCCCATCCCCAAGGGAATGGTGGCCATGCAGATCCCGACCGGCGAGCTCGTCGGGATCGGTGGCAACATCCAGCCAGACGACCGGATCGACATCATGGTCAGCTATAACCCGAACCCGGCGGACCCGCGGCAGAAGACGAAGACCGCGACCACCTTTACCAACCTGCAGATCATCAGAGTTGGGCCGGCCGGCGCCGCCAACGCTCGTGGCATCACCTCCAGCCTCACGGTGATCGTCACGCTCCAGCAGGCGCAGGAACTCAAGTGGTTGCTCGACAATACCAACTACAAGTACGTGCTCCGGTCGGTGCAGGACTACCCGGTTCCCGAGGTGGCCACCGGCATCACGGACATCGACACCTTCAATAGCACCTACCACGTCCGCTAGACCGTCCAAGAAAAAACGTTGACAGGCTCCCCGCGAAATCGGAAGATTTCGCGGGGTGCCTTCTTTAACGAGATGACCAGATGAGCGAGCTAATCAAAGTCCTGATCGTGGACGACATCCCCAGCACCCTGGATAACCTCCAGAAGCTGCTCTCGTTCGAGCCCGACATCCAGGTCGTCGCCACTGCCGTCAACGGCAAGGTAGGCGTCGAGCAGGCCAAGAAGGTCGCGCCGGACATCGTCCTGATGGACGTCAACATGCCGATCATGGACGGCATCCAGGCGACCGAGATGCTCGCTCAGGAGGCTCCGGGGTCGCCGGTCATCATCATGTCTGTCCAGGGGGAGCGCGACTACCTCCGGCGGGCCATGCAGTCGGGCGCCCGCGAGTTCCTGATCAAGCCGTTCTCGGGCGATGAGCTGATCGCCAGTATCCGGCGCGTCTATCAGCTCGAACAGAAGAAGGAATCCTTCCTGGCCAAATCGACCGGGACGACCGCCGCGGTGCCGGCGGCACCCGCCGATGGCCGGCCTTCGCGCCGCGCGGAGCACGGGCAGGTGTTCTTCTTCTACTCCGGCAAAGGCGGCGTCGGCAAGTCGCTGATCGCGGCCAACCTGGCGGTCTCGATGGCGAACGAGACCAAGGGAAAAGTGGCGCTCGTCGATCTCGACCTGCAGTTCGGCGACATCGGCGTGCTCCTGAATCTGGACCACTCGCAGGGCATCACCGACCTGATCGAAAACATCGACCATATGGACCCGGACTTCATCCGGGAAATCATGGTCGACGGCCCCTACGGCATCAAGGTGCTGCTCACCCCCATCAGCCCGGAGCTGGCGGACCTGGTCACGGTCGACCACGTGCGCCGCATTTTCAGTGAGCTCCGCAAGATGTTCGACTACATCATCGTCGACAGCAGCGCCCACCTGGGTGAGATCAACCTGGAGGTGCTGGACCACGCGGATCGGGTGGTGGTCGTCACCTCGCTCAGCATTCCCGCGATCAAGAACACCAAGCTGGCGCTCAAAATCTTCGACTCGCTGTCGATTTCCCCCGACCGCGTCGTCCTCCTGCTGAACAAGTCCGACGCCCACTCGGAGTTCAACAAGGAAAGCGTGGAGGCCAACCTGCGCTTCCCGATCGCCGGCCAGATCCCCAACGATCCCAAGCTGGTCATCAACTCCATCAACCGGGGCAACCCGTTCGTGACCACCCACCCGGAGTCGGAAATCAGCCAGCGGATCCGCGAGCTGGTCGCCAAGGTGCTGCCCCCCGCCCCCGCGGCCGAGCCGGAGACGCCCGAGAAGAAACCCCGCAAGGGTCTGTTCGCCCGCCGTTAGGAAGGTTGAGATGAATTCCGTGGTCAGCGGACACCCTGGCAAGCCACGCTCCGTGACCTGTGAGCAGCGCTCCGTAACCGTCCCTGGGCTGGTGTAGATGTCGCTTCTCGATCGCGTCCAGAAGCAGCAGGGGCCCGACCCGTCGGCCGTGCCCGAGGGCGCCTACGTCCCCCAGGCGGGCGTGACCCCGGGGACCCGTCAGAGCGCGGCGGCCACACGCGTGCGGACCTCCTTCGAGGTCCAGGCGGAACGCATCAAGAACCGCCTGCAGGCGCGCCTGATCGAGAACATCGACGAGGGCGAAGACGAAGATCGGGAGCAGCGGGCGGCCCGCATCACCGACGCGCTCAATGCGGTGGTGGCGGAGATGGGTCTGTCGCTGACGAAGCCGGAGAAGCAACGGCTGCTGGATTCGGTGCTCAACGACTTCCTCGGACTCGGTCCGATCGAGGCGCTGATCGCCGACCCGACCATCACTGAGATCATGGTCAACGGGCCGGACCAGATCTTCGTCGAGCACAAGGGGAAGCTGACCCTGTCGACCACCCAGTTCGAGAGCGAGGAACAGCTTCGGCGGGTGATCGACCGGATCGTCTCCACCATCGGGCGGCGCATCGATGAGAGCTCGCCCATGGTCGACGCCCGGCTGAAGGATGGCTCCCGCGTCAACGTCATCATCCCGCCCCTGTCGCTCAACGGGCCCATCCTCACCATCCGAAAGTTCTCCAAGGACCCCTACAAGATCAACGACCTGATCAAGTTCGGCAGCCTGACCGAGCCGATGGCGCTCTTCGTGCGGGCCTGTGTCCGCTCCCGCCTGAACATGCTGGTCTCGGGCGGTACCGGTTCGGGCAAGACCACCACGCTCAATGTCCTGTCCAGCTTCATTCCCGAGGAGGAGCGGGTGGTGACCGTGGAGGACGCCGCCGAGCTCCAGCTGAACCAGGAGCACGTTGTAACGCTTGAGTCACGGCCGGCGACGGTGGAGGGCCGCGGCCGGATCGCGATCCGCGACCTCGTGGTCAACGCGCTCCGCATGCGGCCAGATCGGATCGTGGTGGGGGAGTGCCGCGGCGGCGAAGCCCTGGACATGCTGCAAGCGATGAATACAGGCCATGACGGATCGTTGACGACTATTCACGCCAACTCGCCGCGTGACAGTTTGAACCGCCTGGAAACGTTGGTGTTGATGGCGGGCGCAGAATTGCCCTCCCGGGCGATCCGGGAACAGATCTCTTCCGCCATAAACGTCATCGTGCAGCAGAGCCGCTTGCGGGACGGGACGCGGAAGATCATCGCCGTCAGCGAGGTGCTCGGACTGCACGGCGACCAGGTAAAGGTGCAGGACATTTTCGTGTTCAAGCAAACAGGCGTCAGCGAAGACGGCAAGGTGCAGGGCTTCTTCACGGCCACCGGCATCATTCCCAAGTATTTCGATCACCTGCAGTCGTCAGGCGAAGGCGTGGCTAAGGATCTCTTCACGCCGTCGCAGGATCCTGCCGGGCAAGGAGGCAAGTAAGTGTCGATCCAACTGCTCTTCGCCGCCATGGCAGCGATCGCCGCCTTGATTGTCGTGATGGCGCTGATGTCCGGCCGGCGGACGAGTGAGGTCGAGCTCCACATGGATAGCTACAATCCGGCCGCCGGCCCGAACGCGAAGAAGGGCGGCATCTTCGAAGGCTTCCTGGAGGGCTTCAACAAGAGCCTGACCCGCAACAAGGGCGGCCGTACATCCAGGCTCACCGAGGAGCTGGCCAAGGCGGACCTCAAGCTGCGCGTGTCGGAGTACGTGATGCTGATCATCGGCTTGATCGTGCTCCTCTGCGCCGTCCTCTTCCTTCGGTTTCACAACCCGGTCCTGGCCCTGGCCGGCATCCCGGCCGGCTATTTCGTCCCCGGCTTCTTCTTGAAATTCCGGCAGCGTCGCCGGCTCAAGGCCTTCAACAACCAGCTGGGCGACACGATCGTCCTGCTGTCGAATGCGCTGAAGGCCGGTTATTCGTTTGCCCAGGCCATGGCGACCATCGCCAAGAGCTCGTCGCCGCCGATGGCCGACGAGTTCAGCCGGGCGGTGCGCGAGATGAACCTCGGCGTCTCGGTCGACGACGCGCTGCAGCACATGGTCAAGCGCATCGAGAGCGAGGACTTCGACTTGATGGTCACCGCGGTGCAGATCCACCGGGTGGTCGGTGGCAACCTGGCCGAGATCCTCGACACCATCGCCTTCACCATCCGCGAACGCATCCG
>VBEW01000157.1 GCA_005889225.1 Chloroflexota bacterium
CCGCCGAGAAGCCGGCCGCGAAGGCCCAGGCGGCCGACTCGGTCGCCGAGGCGCCCGCCCGGGCAGCCAGGAAGGACAAGCAAAAGCCCGCGGGCGAGAAGGCTCAGCCGGCCGCCAAGGCGTCGAGCTCGACCGATTCCCCGAAGCCACTAAAGGGTAAGAAGAAGGGCTAGGCCATGTTAGAAGCGATTGGCAACGCGCTGCGCATTCCCGAGCTGCGCCGCAAGATCCTGTTCACCCTCGGACTATTCCTGGTGTTCCGGATCTTCGCGCATATCGCCGTGCCCGGCGCTGACAAGGCCGCCCTCGACAAGCTGTTCAACTCGAACGCGTTCCTCGGCCTGCTCGACCTCTTCTCCGGGGGCGGGCTGTCCACCTTCTCCATCATCGCCATGGGTGTCAACCCATATATCAACGCCTCGATCATCATGCAGCTGATGACGGTCGTTTCCACCCGCATCAAGGAGCTGAGCAAGGAGGGGGAGTACGGCCGCCGCAAGATCACCCGCTGGACCCGCTGGCTGACCGTGGCCCTCGGCCTGCTCCAGGCGTGGGGTCTGACGCTCGTCTTCAGCCGGCAGGGCGTCCTGACGAACCTCGACTGGTTCGGCATCGTGGGGATCATGGTGACCCTGACGGCCGGCACGGTGATGCTGATGTGGTTCGGCGAGTTGATCACCGAGTACGGAATCGGCAACGGCATCTCGCTGGTCATCTTCGCCGGCATCGTCGGCCGCATTCCGAACACCATCTACAACTTGCTGACCGGCGGCGGCGCCTCGCAGAACCTGGCACCGTTGCTCCTCTTCGCCGCCCTCGCCATCGTGGTGACCGCGTTCATCATCGAGGTGCAACAGGCGCAGCGGAAGATCCCGATCCAGTCGGCGCAGCGGGTGGTGGGCCGCAAGGTCTACCAGGGGCGCAGCTCCCACCTGCCCCTCCGCGTGAACCAGGCGGGCGTCATCCCGATCATCTTCGCCATCTCGATCATGTTCTTCCCGGTCATCATCGGGAACTTCCTCGCGACCGCCCCCTCACCCTGGGGCGACATCTCGCGGGCGTTGCGCACCTACTGGGTGCCCGCCGGCCCCAACATTCCGACCGACATCCTCTATAACTTCGTGTACTTCATCCTGATCTTCGGCTTCACTTACTTCTACACGGCGGTGACCTTCGACCCGGTGGATACGGCCGACTACCTGAAGAAGCACGCCGCCTTCATCCCTGGGATTCGCCCGGGGGTCGCGACCGCGCAGTACCTCGACCGCACCATGACCCGCATCACGTTCGCCGGGGCCCTCTTCCTGGGCGGGGTGACTGTGCTCATCCCGCTACTGGCGACGGCCCTGACCCGAATACCAACGCAGAACATGTACCTGGGGGGGACCGCGATCCTGATCGTTGTCGGCGTGGCGCTGGACACCATGAAACAGATCGAGACGCAGCTGATCATGCGTCAGTACAAGGGGTTCATCAAGTAGCGACGTCACGTCGCTTCCTGACCTTATGAATCTGATCATCTTCGGCGCGCCCGGCGCAGGGAAAGGCACGCAGAGCGCCCACTTGATCGAGACCTACCGCATCCCGGCGATCGCGACCGGTGACATCCTCCGCGCTCAGCGGCGGGCCGGTACAGCGCTGGGCGACCAGGTGAAGGGCTACATGGACCGGGGCGAGCTGGTCCCGGATCAACTGATGATCGACATCATCCAGGAGCGGCTACAGAAACCCGATGCACGTGACGGCTTCATTCTGGATGGGTTCCCGCGGACGGTGGCGCAGGCCCGGGCGCTCGATGAGATGCTCACCCGGCTCGGCCGCCGTATCGACGCCGTCATCTACTTGCGGGTCAGCCGGCAAGTGCTCATTGACCGGCTCGCGCATCGCTACAGCTGCCGGACCTGCGACGCGGTTTACAACTTCACGCCAGAACAAGCTCACAGTCTCCCCAGATGCACGGTGGACGGCGGCGAGCTGTATCAGCGCCCGGATGACAAGCCTGAGATCGTTGCCAACCGGATCGACGTGTTCCTCAAACACACAGCCCCCCTGATCGACTACTACAACGCCCAGCACAAGCTGGAGAATCTCGACGGCCAGATGGTGGTCGACGATGTTCGCGAGGACATCGCCCACCGCCTCACCGCGCTGCGCAAGGGAGCGGGCTCGCGGTGATCATCTACAAGTCCGAAGCCGAGATCGACCTGATGCGTGAGGCGGGCGCCATCCTGGCAGAGGCCCTGGCCAGGTTGCAGACGATCGCCCGGCCCGGTATCACGCTGCTCGAGCTGGACCGCGAGGCCGACCGGTTCATCCGGGGTCGTGGTTGCATTCCCGGGTTCGTCGGCTATCAGGGATATCGGAACGCCATCTGCACCTCGGTCAACGACCAGGTGGTGCACGGCATTCCGACGAATCGCAAGCTGCGCGAGGGTGACCTGCTGAGCCTCGACGCCGGGCTGATCCACCGCGGCTTCTGGGCGGACGCCGGCCTCACGGTCGGCATCGGCAAGATCTCGGCCGAGGCCCAGCGGCTGATGGACGCCACCAGGGAGTCGCTGGAGATCGGGATCCGCAAGGCGCAGGTCGGAAACCGGATTGGCGACATCAGCGCCGCCATCCAGCTGCACGTTGAGGGCGCTGGATTTGCCGTTGTCGAAAGCTTCGTCGGGCACGGCATCGGTCGGGACATGCACGAGGATCCCCAGGTGCCGAACTTCGGGGTCGCGGGCCAGGGTCCGCTGCTCAAGCCTGGCATGGTGCTGGCGATCGAACCGATGGTCAACGCCGGCCGGAAGGATGTCGCCCTGCTGGGAGACGGCTGGACGGTGGTGACCGTCGACCACAGCCTGTCGGCGTATTTCGAGCATTCGGTCGCGATCACGGCGGACGGCCCCGAGATCCTCACGGCACGGAGGGTCAGGGTGGGGGGTCTTGAGGATTAGCTTCGCCGATCTTGTGGTAAGCTATTCGTTCGTGCGCCGGAGATCCGGCGATGTCGTCATGGGCACTTGCTGATGGCGGCTATTGTCGTCGGACGGGTGGTGGAGCCGATGCCCAACGCGCTCTACCGCGTCGAGCTCGAGACCGGCCACAGGATCGTGGCTCACGTGGCGCCGGCCGCGCGGCTTCGGTTTCTCCGGGTGCTCCCGGGTGACCGCGTCCGCGTGGAGGTGTCACCACTCGATCCGGGGCGCGGTCGAATCACGCGAAAAGAACAGTAGTGAGTGAAACATGAAAGTCCGTTCGTCAGTCAAGAAAATATGCCCGAAGTGCAAGGTCATCAAGCGCGGCGGCCAGGTGCGGGTCATCTGCGTCACGCCCAAACACAACCAGAGGCAGGGATAGAAGGCTAAATGGCAAGAATCGCCGGCGTTGACATCCCCCGTGAGAAGCGGGTCGAGGTCGCCCTGACCTACATTTTCGGGGTCGGTCCGCGCACCGCGCAGCGTGTGCTCACCATCGCCAATGTCGATCCGAATATCCGAGTCAAGAACCTGAACGATGAGCAGGTCGGCCGTCTGCGCGACGTCATCGACAAGGAAGCCAAAGTCGAAGGCGAGCTGAGACGAGAAATTGCCCTGAACATCAAGCGGCTGATGGAGATCGGCACCTACCGTGGCCTGCGCCACCGTCGTGGGTTGCCCGTCCGGGGCCAGCGCACCCGGACGAACGCCCGCACCCGGCGAGGTCCGCGCAAGACCGTCGGCGTGCGCAAGAAGGCTGCGGAGAAGAAGTAAGGCATGCCCAAGAAGAAAGTCGTCCGTACCCGCCGGCGTGAGAAGAAGCACGTCACGGTCGGCCAGGCCCATATCCAGTCGACCTTCAACAACACGGTGGTTTCGCTCACGGACGCCCAGGGGAATGTGCTCGCCTGGGGCAGTGCCGGTAGCCAGGGCTTCAAGGGCTCGCGGAAGAGCACACCGTTCGCGGCACAGATCACCGCGGAGGCGACCGCGCGCCGTGCGATGGAGCACGGTCTGAAGCAGATCGAGATCTTCGTCAAGGGGCCGGGCGCCGGCCGGGAGGCGGCGATCCGCTCCTTGCAGGCCGCCGGGCTGGAAGTCACGGCGATCACGGACGTGACACCCATCCCCCACAACGGCTGCCGGCCGCCGAAGCGGCGGAGGGTCTGATGGGTCGCTACGAGGGCGCCGTCTGCCGCCACTGCCGCCGCGAGGGGGTGAAGCTCTTCCTCAAGGGGGAGAAGTGCTTCACCAAGTGCACCCTCGACCGGCGCGCGATGCCGCCCGGGATGCATACCCAGGTCCGACGTCGAAAAGTCTCGGACTACGGCATCCAGCTGCGTGCCAAGCAGCGGGCGCGTCGGATCTACTTCTTGCTCGAGGGACAGTTCCGGCTGTATTTCGATCGAGCGGCGAAGATGGCGGGCGTCACCGGCCTCAATCTCTTGCGCTTGCTCGAGACGCGGCTGGACAACGTCGTCTATCGCGTCGGTTTCGCGTCATCGCGTCGGGATGCCCGCCAGATCGTGTCCCATCGGCACGTAACCGTCAACGGCCGGATCGTGAATGTTCCGTCCTACGCTGTGCGCGTCGGGGACACGATCGCGATCAAGGACGGGAGTAAAGAAATCGACCGGATCAAGAACGCTCTCGATGCCGGTGAGCAGCGGATCGTTGCTCCCTGGCTCAGCCTCGATAAAGACAAGATGACCGCGAAAGTTGTTGCGCAACCTGGACGCGACGACATAGACCAGACCATCCAGGAGCAATTGATCGTCGAGTTTTATTCGAGATAATTTTTTACAAGGAGCACCATGATCGATACCGCTCAACCCCAAGTCAAAAGCATCGAGAACTCGAGCACCTACGGGAAGTTCGAGATCGAGCCGCTCGAGCCCGGCTTCGGCACCACGCTGGGCAATGCGCTCCGCCGCGTGCTGCTGAGCACATTGAAGGGCGCCGCCGTCACGTCGGTGTCGATCGAGGGCGTTGCCCACGAGTTCTCGTCGATTCCGTACGTCAAAGAAGACGTGACCGAGATCATTCTCAACCTGAAGGGCCTGAACCTGATCTCCTTCTCCGACGATCCCGTCCGGCTGACGCTGGACGTGAGCGGGCCGAAGGAAGTCAAGGCCTCCGATATCCAGGCTCCGAGTGACGTCGAGATCGTCAATCCGGATCTCTATATCTGCACCCTGGACAGCAACAAAGGCCGGCTTCGGATGGAACTGACCGTCGAGCGCGGCAAGGGCTACGTGCCCGCCGAGCGCAACAAGAAAGAAGGCCAGCCGATCGGCGTGATTCCGATCGACGCGATCTTCAGTCCGGTGGTCAAGGCGAACTTCTTGATCGAGAAGACCCGCGTTGGCCAGGAGACCGACTGGGACAAGCTGATCCTCGAGGTCTGGACCGACGGGACGATCCAGCCGGACCAGGCGATCAGCGAGGCAGCCAAGCAGTTCACCTCGCATCTCGGCTTGTTTACGAGATTCACCGAGCGCATCAAAGACGCCGACGTGCCGCCGCAGAAGGGCAACGACCTGTCGTCGCGGCTCGCGGACGTGCCGATCGAAGACCTTGATCTTTCCGTGCGCGCCCTGAACTGCCTCAAAGCAAACGAAATCACGAAAGTGGGCCAGCTGGTGGCGCTCCGCGAGGAAGACCTGTTGAGCCTGCGCAACTTCGGTCGCAAGTCGCTGGACGAGATCAAGGAAAAGCTTGTGCAGCGCGGCTTCCTCACGCCGGACGAGCTGACCAAGGTCCTGGTCTGAGCTCAGCGTGCGGCACCAGAAAGCGGGTCGCAAGTTCGGGCGGTCGACAGCGCACCGCAAGGCGATGAGCCGCAATCTGGTGACGTCCCTGCTCGACCATGGCCGCATCGAAACGACGGAAGCAAAAGGCAAGGAATTGCGACGCTGGGTCGATCGCGTGATCACCACGGCCAAGAACGACAACGTCGCCGCCCGCCGGGCGGTGGACGCGATAGTCGAAGACCGTGAGGTCACCGAACGGCTCTTCACCAGGTTGCTGCCGCGCATGAAGGAGCGCACGGGTGGCTATACCCGGGTCCTCAAGATCGGGCCGCGCCAGGGCGACGGCGCCTTCATGGTCCTGGTGGAGCTGGTCGATCGATGAATGTGAAGCTGACCGTCGAGTACGAGGGCACCCGATATCACGGCTGGCAGGCTCAGGCCGGTGCGCCGACGATCGAGGCGGCGCTGAGCGAGGCGATCCATGACTTGACCGGTGAGTCACCGGCGCTCAGAGCGGCGGGGCGGACCGACGCCGGCGTTCATGCGCTCGGCCAGGTCGTGAACTTCACACTGCAGCAGCCCTTC
>VBEW01000158.1 GCA_005889225.1 Chloroflexota bacterium
CAGGGTGGCGGTGTTGGTGCCGAGGTCGCGGTACTCGGGCGAGTAGGGGACGACCAGCCCGGTTGTCGTCGTATGCCGGACCACGCCGCCGGCAGACTGGGTGATGTGCAGTAGGTAACTCCCCACCTGGTCGGTCGCGAGATCGCCTTCGAAGCGTCCCGCGCCGGTCGGCGAGAGGGTCAGCGCCGCGTCGGCCAGGTCCGGGGTCACGGCGCTCACGGTCACGGTCGCGCCCGAGGTGGGCGGCGCCGTGACGAGCAAATGGGTGTGATCGCCCTGGACGCGGGTCTCCACCTGCAGGGCCGGGTCGCCCGGTTGCGGCAGGCTCGCGTGCACGATGTCGCCGAAGAATCGGTTGGCGGCTTGCCAAGCCAGCAAGTCACGGGTCCATCGACCCTGCGCATCGCTCGTCCAAGCCATCACGCGGCCCAGCCCGTACTGCCAGGTGGCCAGCAGAGGATCGCCCTGCGGACTCTTCAGGACGACGTCGGCGGCCGCCCGCGGCGTGGTCGCGACGTAGCCACTGAGTACCGGAAAACTGTCGAGTGGCACCCCGGGGATGACATCGGCGAGCGAGGCCAGCTGTGGCGCGATGCGACCCTCGACGATCCACGGCTTGAGCGCCTCGCGCGTCTCCTTGATGAAGATCTGCGGGATGTCGGACAGGCTATTGCTCTGATAGAAGCGGCCGTGGCCCCACCCGGCAATCTGCTGCAGCATGGCCGCGTCGGGGCCGGTCGCTCCAATCGCGACCGTCGTGACGGTGATGCCGTGGGCGTGCATCGCGGTCACGATCGGCTGGTAATTGTCCTGCGCGTCGCCGTCGCCCAGGAAGATCAGGTGCTTAATGGCCGCCGTCGTGTGGCTGAGAGCCTGGTCGGCGGCCGTCAGGTCCGCGGCGTAGCTTGGCGGATCGCCCAGGCTCATGGCCTCGATCTGCCGTTTCACGGCGGCCTTGTCCGTCAATGGACCCAGCGAGACGACGAAGGGGCCCATGGCGCCGTTCGAGATGGCGATCTTGTCTCTAGGTGTGAGCTGGTCGACGACGGCCTCGGCGGCGCCGCGCACGATCTGGTCGCCCTGGCTGCTCTCGGCGGATTCCAGGACGAGGACGACTGCAACTGGGGGCTTCTGCATGTCCTGGGGCAGCTGGATCTGCACTGGCAGCGCGGTTTCGAGCGGAGTGCCGGCGTAACCGCCGGGCCCGTAGCTGTCTGCGCCGCCGATCACGACCAGGCCGGTGCCGAGGTCGCGGACGGACGCCTGCAGGAGGGCCATCGCATCACTGCCCAGGCTCGAGGCCGGGATGTTCACCAGCACGACGGCCTGGTAGGCGGCGAGGTCCGCAGCCGAGCGCGGCAGCCGCTCCGGCGTGACCGACGCCGTGCCGATGCCGGTCGAATGCAGGGCGGCCTCCAGGCTGGCCGCATCGCCGAGCGCGTTCTCGACCAGCAGCACACGCGGAGGGCCGACCACCTGGATCAGGGCTTCACCGAGGTTGTTCTCCGCGTAGGTGTCGCGCACCGCGTCCATCACGACACGGACTGCGTGAAAGCCAGGTTCGGCCGGAGTGACGGTTTGCTTGAGAATCGTCTCCCCAACGGGTAGGTCGAGCTGAACGGTATTGACGAGCGTGCGGTCGAGGTACCAGCGAACCGTGACATGGGTGGCGGTGTTGGTCACGACCAGCGCCTGGGCATTGGTCTGCTGGCCCTGGGTCTGGGTCCGAGGGGCATCCAGCCGGTCGATGTACGCCTCGGCCCCGACGGGGACCGGGAGCGCGAAGGTGTCGACGCGAACTCCCTCGGCACGCAGTAACCGAGCCTCACTGACCGCGTCGCCAAGGTTGGCCCGCCCATCGCTGATGACGACGATGTGCTTTCGGCTGTCGTCCGGGAGGACGGAGCCGCCAAGCTGGAGCGCGGCGGCCAGGTCGGTGTAGTGCGGGTTGGGCTGGCTTTGAAACTCGCCGAACTGGGGGTCCTTATTGATGTTGACCTCGACCTGGGAATCGCGGCCGAAGCTAAGGACCCCGGCGCGATCGTCGCCCCGGCGCTGCTGCAGGATGCGGCGGACCGTGGCCGCTTCGGTGTCGAGCGCGCTCTGGACGCTGGCGGAGAGATCCGCGGCGACCAGCAAGGACTGGCGGTTGGGGGTGGTCTGGACCTGGAAGCCCGCGAGCGACGCCGTCAATAACAGCACGATCAGCACCCGCAGGCCGAGTGAAAACCGGGCGCGTCCGCGCGGAAGCGGCGGGGGAAAAATCCGCCAGATGGCGACGATGATCGTCAGCGCCAGGATGCCCGCCCCCAGGAAAAGGGGACGGGTGAGCTCAAAGCCCACGGTGGAAGGCCAGCCACTCGGCCGCGACGACACCGAGCGCGGCCAGCGCGATCCAGGGCCAGATCTCGAGCTGGCCATGATGCGTCGCCTGGACGGCCGTCGTGCGAGTGGGCGGAAGGGTCAGACGGTCTGGGGGTTTCAGCTGCGAGATCGAGTCAGAAAATAAATTAACGCTGAACCAGGAGCGCTGCGATTTGGCTGCAATCACCTGCTCGACGGTGTAGGCGCCGGTCATGTCGGTGTCCCCGAAGGTCGCGATCGATGCCGGTGCGATCGAGCGGCGGCTGCCGTCCGGCCTGATCACGCTCACCGTCGTTGCCCCGGGCTCGGGAACGATCGTGACCGGCTCGTCGGGGTGGAAACTGTGGCTCGGGACGCTCGGCGGCAGCATCCACTCGCTCAGGTTCTGCGTCAGGATCGGGAATGCGATCCGCAGGGGCAGGTCGGATTCGTGCACGTCGAAGCCGAACAGTACCCGGCGGAACGGCTCCTCGCGTACGAGAACGAGTGGCGTCTGCAGACTGGTGATCAGCGGCCGGCCAAACGTCGACGCGCGGAGGTCCTGGCTGCGGGCCACGTGCACGTCCTGCAAGTCCACGTTGGCAAGAAGTTGATCGCCCGCGTCCGCGGCCCGAACTCGCCCGATCCCAACCGCCGGTCCGCCGGCAAGTGCCGATCCGGCGGGCGGATCGATGACCAGCACCGGACCGTCCGCTAGGGCCGGCGGCGCGAAACGATCGAAGACTGTCATCGCGTACGCGGCGCTGGGATGGTAGGCGGCCGGTGCGACGACGTCAATTTGAAAATCCGCGCGCAGGCGGAGAGCCTGCTCGAGGAACACGTTGCCCGGCGTGACAAGCAAGACCCGGAACGCCCGCGGCGTTTTCGCCACCGCCGTGGCCGAATCGTCGAGCGCGAACACGTCAGCGCCGGCCAGGCGCGCGGTGACCGATGTGGCGTCGGCCGGAACCGGGAGCACCAGGTCTTGCGCCTGGCCCGCCGCCAGCGTGAGCGGCCGGATATCGAGTAAGCGCCCGTCGGCACGCCACTCCACGCTGACCGAGCGGGCCTGCTGACCGAAGTTCTGGACATGCAGGTAGGCCGCCCGGGATTGCGCGCTGGTCCGCACCGTCAGTGAGGTGAGGCCGGCGTTTTCCCCGGACACCCCGATCCGGTGGTACTCGACCGGAAAGGGCAGCCCGGCAGCGAACGAGGTGCGCAGCGGTTGCACGATTCCATCACTGAACAGGTAGGCGCGGGCGTCGTCGCCGGGCCGCACCAGGCCGGTCGCAAGGATGAGCGCCGACGAGAGGTCGGCCGGGCCATTACTCGCTTTGATCTCGCTAACGGCGTGATGCAGCGCGTCGCGGTCCCCCGCCACCGAAGCCACGATCCGGGCGGTGGGACCCACGGCAATGATCGTCATCCGGTCCGACGGTCCGAGCTGGTCGATGAGGGCGTTGACCTGGCGCCGGGCTTCCCCGAGGCGTGAGGGCGAAAGATCCGTCGCCTGCATCGATGCTGACGCGTCGATCAGCACGAGGCTGTGCCGGGCGAGGTCGGCGCCGGCCGGCAGTGCCGGCTGCAGCGCGGCGGCCACGAGGACGGCGGCGGCCAGCAGCTGCAGAAACAGCAGCCAGCTGGGGCGCAGCCGCTGCCAGGGCACATTGGCCTGGCGGTCTCGGATCTGGTTGGGCCACAGGTGCAGGGCCGGAACGATCCGGGTCTGCCGCCGAATCTTCAAAAAGTAGAGCGCGACGATCGCGGGGATCGTCAGGGCCAGGACGGCGGCGGCCGGTGCGAGAAACGTCATGCGAGCAGCCCCAGGCGACGCAGCGTCCGCTGCACCATCTCATCGATGGCTGCGTCGGTCGACAATCGCGCGAAGCGCAGGCCGCGCCGGTGAGCAGCTCGCTCGATCTCCGCCGTGCGCTGCACCAGCGCGTTCACGTAGGCAGCTTGTGTCAGCGGGGTCGCGGTGAATTCGCGTTCCAGCCCGGTCTCCGCATCCTTGAGCCGGGCGTCGCCTGACCAGTCCGGCGAGATCTCCTGGGGGGCGAGCAGCTGGAGCACCGCGCCTTCCTGCTGAGCTCGCTGCAGGGCGGCCAGCGCCCCGTCGATCGGCGGATCCCCCAGGCCGTCGCTGATCACGACGCTCATGCCCGGCCGCTGCCGGCCGATGGGCCAGACGAGCCGTTCGTAGTTCGTGACGCCGCCGGCGGGGAATGACTGCAGGCGGGCGAACAGCTGGGCGGCGGCGCGCCGGCCGCGATAGGGGGCGCCACCCGATGTCGGCCCGTCGGCGAAGACGGTCAGCCGCACCCGGTCCAGGGCCGCCAGCGCCACGTAGGCGATCGCGCCGGCCAGCCGGCGGGCGGTGACCGCCTTGTTCGGCGTCCCCCAGTCCATCGAGCCGCTCAGATCGACGAACAGACTCAAGGGCAATTCTTCTTCAGCGGTAAAGAGCCGCAACATGAACCGATCGAGGCGCGCGTACGCATTCCAGTCGATAAGCCGGAAATCATCGCCCGGTGTGTAGTTCCGGAAGTCGGCGAACTCGATGGACCGACCGCGTTTGCGGGATCGGCGCTCGCCGGCCATCTGCCCACTCACGGCGCGGCGAACCTGGAGCGCCAGCCCCTCGAGGCGGCGCAGCAGGGCGGGCTCCAGCAGAGCGGCCGCCATCTCAGTGGTTGGCGGGTTCCTTGGCGGTGTGCTCGAGGATTTCGCTGATGATGCGGTCGGCCGTGATCCCGTCGGCCTCCGCCTCGAACTGAAGGAAGATCCGGTGGCGGAGCGCCGGCTGGGCGACTGCCGCCAGATCGTCGAAGGCGACGTTGTATCGACCCTCCAGCAGCGCGCGGACTTTACCGGCGAGCACGAGCGTCTGCATCCCGCGCGGGCTGGCGCCCCAGCGCACATAGCGCCGGACGGTGTCGAGCTCGCTCCGGTCGGGATGGGTGGCGGAGACCAGCCGGGCCGCGTATCGCAGCACGTGTTCGGCGATCGGCACCTCGCGGGCCGTCCGCTGGGCCGCCAGGATGGCGCCGGCGTCGGCAACGGATTTCAATTGCGGCGTCGATTCGCCGGTCGTCCGCCGCGCGATCTCCAGCAGGTCGCCTTCTGCGGGAAACGGCACGAGGATCTTGAAGAAGAACCGGTCCAGTTGAGCCTCGGGCAGGGGATAGGTCCCCTCCAGCTCGATCGGGTTCTGGGTTGCGAGGACGAAAAATGGCGAGGGCAGGGGTCGGGTCTGCGTCCCAACCGTGACGGTGCGCTCCTGCATGGCCTCGAGCAGCGCACTCTGCGTCTTTGGGGTGGCGCGGTTGATCTCGTCGGCCAGCACCAGGTTCGCGAAGATCGGACCAGCCTGGTAATGGAATTCACGGCGGCCGTCGCTGTCGCCGATGATATTCGTGCCGACGATGTCGGCCGGCATCAGGTCGGGTGTGAACTGGATGCGGGCGAAGCTCATAGACAGGGCCTGGCCAAGCGAGCGCACGAGCACCGTCTTGCCAAGCCCCGGGACGCCTTCGAGCAGGACGTGGCCTCCGGCGGTCAGCGCGATGACCGTATCGCGAAGGAGAGCTTTCTGACCGACGATGAGGCGGGCCAGCTCGTTCTCGAGCGCTTGCGCCAGCTCGGTCACCCGGGTTGCGTCGACGCGC
>VBEW01000034.1 GCA_005889225.1 Chloroflexota bacterium
GCCACGACCCGGCGACGGTGGGCAGCCACGGTACCGCCTTTCTCACGGGCATGCGGCAGTCGAGCGTCGCGGTCAGCCTCAAGCACTTTCCCGGGCTCGGTCGGGTGGCCGGCAATACCGATTTCACGACGGCGACCGATACGGCGACGACGCCGACGGATCCCTATCTGGAGTCCTTCCGGCAGGGAATCGAGGCCGGGACGGACTTCGTCATGGTGGCCCTGGCCAGGTATACCCGGATCGATCCCAACCACCTGGCGGCCTTCTCCCCGATCGTCATGACCCAGATGCTGCGCGGCTCCATGGGATTCAGCGGCGTCATCGTTTCGGATGACCTTGGCGATACCGTGGCGGTCGCGGGCATTCCTCCGGCCAGCCGGGCGATCGACTTCCTGACGGCCGGTGGCGACATGATCATCTCCAAGACGTCGGCCCCGGCCGACGCCATGGTGCAGGCGGTCAGGTCAAAAGCGGCCCAGGACCCGGCGTTCCGCCAGCGCGTCGACGATGCCGCGCTGAGGATCCTGCGGGCCAAGGAACGCTTCGGCCTCCTTCCCTGCTAGCCGGTTGGCCGCTACCGGTCGGAGCGAGGGCGCTGTCCCGCCAGGGCGTCATGGATGAGGCTGCCGATCAGCGCCAGGCCAATGCCGGCCCCCACCCCGGCGACCAGGTAGGCGAGCCATTCGCTGGCCCTGAGGACGAGCAGATAGATGCCGCCCAGCAGCAACACGACGGCCAGCACCAGCCAGGTCAGCCGAACCACGCCGGAGCATCAGCCCCCGTTGGCGCCGCCGGCTCCGAACCCACCAAATCCGGCTGAGCCAGCCGGGACGATGTTGATGCTATTCGCCTTGATGCTGCCATCCGCCTCGCGCGTGCCCGTCACCGTGATGGTCTCGCTCTCCTGCAGATCAGAGGCCGCGCCGACCACGGTCTTACGCACGATAACGCTCTGATCGAAGGTGACCTTGACGTCGGTGTTGCAGCGGGCATCATGGACGGTGAGGCTGTTGCCGGTCAAGTTGGTGACGGTGCCAGTGGCCCCGCGCCGAGCCGCCGCTCCGCTCGCGCTGGCCGACGGCGATGCGTTCGGCGATGGGCAGGCTGCCACGAGGCCGCGGCCGCCGGCGAAGCCGTTACCGGCCCGGCCCGTGCCGTTGGTTGTCGCGCTGGCGGCGCTGGCCGTGCCACCGCCACCGATCTTGTAACCGCCGTAGAAACCGCCGAGTAGCGCAACGACGACGACGAGCGCGGCAATGGGAAGCTTGATCAATGAACGACCTCCTTGGGGTTCACTCGTAACGCAACGCCTCGATGGGGCGGAGGCGGGCCGCCCGGTTCGCGGGATAGAGACCGAAGAACAAACCGATGCCGACCGAGATGCCGAACGCCATGAAGACCGACGGCATGGAGATGATCGGTGTCGGCAGGCTGGAGACGGCGAGCGGGAGGATGCGGGAGAGCCCGAAGCCAACCAGGATTCCAAGGGCACCACCCAATCCCGCAAGGAACATCGATTCGATGAGGAATTGCATCAGGATGTCGCGCCGTCGGGCCCCGATCGCCTTGCGGATGCCGATCTCGCGAGTGCGTTCGGTAACCGTCACCAGCATGATGTTCATGATCCCGATGCCGCCGACGACTAGCGAGATGCCGGCGATCGCTCCCAGCATCAGGGTGAGGACGCCGGTCGTCTGCGAGGCGCTGTTGAGGACGTCCTGCTGGCTGAGGATCTGAAAATCAGCCTGCGTGGGGTCCGAGATGTGATGCCGGTCCAGCAAGACCTCGGTGACCTCGGTGGTCGCGGCGCTCGTTGCCTGCGCGCTCGTCGCCTCGACGTAGATCTGCTGCACGTTACGGCCACGCCCGCCAAGCAGGTAGTTCCATGCCGAGGTGATCGGCACGACCACCAGGTCGTCCTGGTTGTTGAAGCCGCCCGATGAGCCCTTTTCGGCGAAAACGCCAACCACGCGGAAACTCTGCCGGTTGATCTTGATGAGCTGGCCAATCGGGTCCTGGCCGCTGAACAGATTGGTCACGACCGTCTGGCCGATCACGGCGACTTTGCTGGAGGCGTCGACGTCGGCCGCGGTGAAGAACTGGCCGCTGGCCAGCTGGTAGTTGCGGACCGAGGGAAAGTCCTGCGTAGTCCCCGTCAGGCTGCTGTTCCAGTTCTGGTTGCCGAAGGTCAACTGGGCCCGTCCGCCCGCGCTTGGAATCGCCGTCACGACGTCGGGCGAGCTCTGGCGGTTGGCGATCGCCTTGACATCATCGAGGGTCAAGGTCGAGCCGGTGCCAAAGCCCTGCTGGACGCCGCCTGCCCCTCTCGCATTCGAGGGGAAGACGGTCAGCAGGTTGGACCCGAGCGATTGAATCTGCTGCTGTACGGCGACCGACGCGCCGTTGCCGACCCCGACGAGCAAGATGACCGCCGACACGCCAATCAGGATGCCGAGCATGGTGAGCCCCGACCGCAGCCGGTTGGACAGCAAGCCGTTGACGGCCAGCCGTAGTCCCTCGAGGATGCTCACCGCACCATCTCCGTCGCCAGCGCCTGCCGTTCGTCACTGACGATCACCCCATCGCGCAGCCGCACCACGCGCTGGGCGAAGGCCGCGATGTCCGCTTCGTGCGTGATCAGGACGATGGTGCGGCCCTGCTGGTTCAAGTCGCGGAGGAGCTTCATGATCTCGAGGCTCGACTCGGTATCGAGGTTGCCGGTCGGCTCGTCCGCCAGCAGGATCGCCGGGTCCGTGACCAGAGCCCGCGCCACGGCGACCCGCTGTTGCTGGCCGCCAGACAGCTCGTTCGGCAGGTGGCTCGCCCGGTCGAGCAGTCCAACAGATTCCAGCGCCGCCATGGCCCGCTCGTGGCGCTGCAGGCTGTCGCCGGCGTAGATCAGGGGCATCTCGACGTTGTGGACCGCGCTCGCCCGCGGAATCAGGTTGAAGGACTGGAACACAAACCCGATCTTTCGATTGCGAATCCAGGCCAGTTGATCGTCGGTCAGCACCGAGACGTCATAGCCGTCCAGGATGTATCGGCCTTCCGACGGTTGGTCGAGGCAGCCGATGAGGTTCATCAGCGTGCTCTTGCCCGACCCAGAGGGACCCATGATGGCGATGAATTCACCCTCCGGGATGTGCAATGAAATCCCTTTGAGTGCGGGGACCTCGACCTCACCGGCGCGGTAGACCTTGGTGATCCCCTCGAGGGTGATCACCCTCCGCCGCCCCGCAAGCCTCCACCGCCGAGACCGCCGCCCCGGAACAGGTTCCCGCCATTCGTGGTCTGCGTCCCGGTGGTTCGCAGGCTGGGGAGGACCACCTTGTCGCCCTCGTTGAGCCCCGCCTTGATCTCCGTGTAGGTATCGCCAACGATGCCGGTCACGACCTCGGTCGGTACCTGCTGACCATTGGACAGCAGCGTGACCGTGGTGGTCCCACCCTGGGTCTGCACGGCGGCGTTGGGAACGCGGACCGCATTGTCTGCCTGTGCCACCGTGACCGCCGCGTTGGCGGTCATGCCTTCGCGCAACCTGGGATCTGTCCGGTTGAGCACGAAGCTCACGTAGTAGTCGACGACATTCGACACCACCGTTGCGCTCGGGCTGATGCTCAGCACGTGGCCGGAGATGGTCAGGTTGGGAATCGCGTCAAAGGTCATTGAGGCCGCCTGGTTGGCGGCGAGCCGGGCCGCATCCGTCTCGGGAAACGCCATCACCGCGACATAGCTGCTGGTGTCGTCGATGACCATGAATCCCGAGGACCCGCCCGACCCGCTGGCGCTGCTCGATGACGGTTGGGGCGCGAGCGATCCCGGGGCCTGCGCCGTGGCGCCCGATCCACCGCCCGCCACTGACTCGCCGGGAACGCCGCTCAGGCTAATCACGACGCCGGAGGTCGGCGCCGTCAGGGTGGTCTGGCTGACGGCCAACTGGGCTGCCGTCACCTGCGCCTGAGCCGAGGCGACCTGGGCCTGGGCGGACGCCAGTGCATTCGGCTTGACCTGGGTCTGCACGGCCAGGTTGTCGCGCGATGAGGTGACCTGTTGTGATGCCGAGTTGATACGTGACTGGCCGCTGATCGCATCCATGTGTTGCTTGCTTTGATCGTTGGAGAGCTGTGTCTTGTCTTGACTACAGGCAAGCGATGACGGATCGATGCCGCAGTCGGTATTGACCTTCGACTGGTCGTTCGCGACAGTCGCTGCGTCGGCCTGGTTGGTCGCATTGACGGACGCCACCGTGTCGTTGTAGTTCTGCTGGGCGGCGGAAACCTGGTGCTGCAATTGCGTCACCTGCGCGGCGGTAAGGGGGGTCTGGGTCGCCTTGAGATTGGCCTGTGCCGAAGCGAGCGACGCCTGTGCCTGGCTCAGGGCGGCCTGTTGCGTGGTCGGGTCGAGCCGCGCCAGGACCTGGCCGGTTTTGACCGTGTCACCGACTCGGATATCCACCTCGCTCAACGTGCCGGCGACTTTGAAGTTCACGTTCATCCGCCCGGCCGGCACCAGCGAGCCGGTGCCGCTGACCACCGATGTCACGGTGCCGCGATCCGCGCTCGCCGTCCGAATCGTGGCGGCCGCCGGTTTCGCCAGGACGGTATCGCGCGCGATCAAGCCGACGAGCAGCACCGCGACCAGCCCCAGGCCGGCGAGCCAGGCGCGCGTCCCGGTGAGCCAGGCGTTCCGGCGGAATTGGGGAAGCGGCTTCAGCGTCGGCGCCTGCCGCATCACATCGCCCCCCACCGAGTCGTATGGATCATCAATGTTGCATCAGGGCGTCGCAGACGGTTGGGCCTGGAAATTGCCCAGCGTGACCCCCACGGAGATGTGCCGGCCGTTGCGCGTCACGGAGAGGGTTACGCGGTCGCCGACTTTTTTGGTATCGAGGTACTGGGTCAACTGCTCGATCGCCGTGATCGGGTGACCGTCGATGGCGGTGATCACATCATCATTGGCCGAGGGCTGCCCATCGGCCTGCAGACCGGCCTTCGCGGACGGCCCGTTCGGAACCACCTCGACGACCAGCACGCCCGATTTCTCGCTCAGGCCGAGCTGGCCGGCAGTTGTCGCCGTGAGCGTCTGGCCGCTGATCCCGAGCCATGGGTGCTCGATGGCAATCCCTTTCTCGAGCGACGGCAGCATCGATTCGGCGCGGTTGATGGGAATCGCGAAACCGACGCCGACGTTGCCTTCGACCGGGCTCTGGATCGAATCGTTGATGCCGATCAACTGGCCCTGGCCGTCGAGCAGCGCGCCACCGGAGTTGCCCGGATTGATGGGCGCGTCGGTCTGGATCATGCCGGTCAACGCCCGGTTGTTGGGGGCGGTGGTGCTGCGGTTCAGCCCGGAGATGATGCCGGCGGTGAACGACCCGGCCAGGCCGAACGGCGCGCCGATGGCGAGCGCCGGGTCGCCCACCTGCAGCGTATCCGAGTTCCCGATCGCCAGCGGATGAAGCTGGTCCGCAGAGACCGAGACTTTGACCACGGCCAGATCGGCGCTCTGGTCGACACCCTTCACCTGTCCCGAGGCGGTGTGTCCGTCGCTGAAGGTGACCTGGACCTGCGTGGCTGCGGATACCACGTGAGCGTTCGTCAGGATGTCCCCCTGCTTGTCGACCACGATCCCGGAGCCCTCCGCCTGACTGAAGGAGCGGGTGCCGCTACGCGCAATGGCTGTGGAGATCATGACCACGCCGGGGGCGGTCTGCTGGTAGATCGCGGCATACGACCCTGGGGCAGGAGCCGGCGCGGCAACACCGGCGCCAACCGTCGACGTACTGGCTGCCGTCTTGTGCTGACTGGCCAGCGCCGCACCGATCGCGCCGCCGCCGATGCTGCCGGCGACCAGCCCGGCGGCGAGCATGGCCACGGCCATGCTGCGCGCCGGACGGTGGGGAAAGGAGGGAGCAGGTTGAGACGATGCTGGCTGAGGAGCCGGTGCGGGTGGTTCAGGCGCGATGGGGGTGTCGACGAAATCCGGGCTGAAGGGATCGTGCATAGCGCGAGCTTCATGCTGCTCCAAGCCGATGAGCCGGCTATGAGCGCTGCTTAAGAGGTCGCTAAGACTTTTTGACGGGCCCGCCGGCCCACGCGAGCCGCGCCGGGGCCTCGCCCCACGCGAGCCGCGCTTCAGTGCGATGCGAGCGTTTGAGAGGTCAGTGCGATGCGAGCGTTTGAGGTGTCGGCAGCTCGACCGTAAAGGCGGCGCCGCCCTGGGGGTTATTCGCCGCGAACACCCGCCCCCCGTGCTCCTGGGCGATCCATCGGGCGATCGCCAGGCCGAGGCCGGTCCCTTCTCCGGAACGGGACGCATCGGACTGGTAGAAGCGCTCGAAGATCCGCTCGAGATCCTGCCGCGGGATCCCCGGACCGTCGTCGCTGACGACCAGCGTCGCCGCTCCGCTCCCCGGCACCAGCCTCACCTGGATGCGCCCGTCCGGGTTGGTGTGGTTCATGGCGTTGTCAATCAGGATCCAGAGCAATTGCCTGATCGCGTCGGCGTTTCCATGAACCGGCGCGGGCGCTCCGTCGAGCAGCTCGATTCGCCGGAGAGGTCGCAGGGTGTGCGCCTGGCGCGCGACGTCCTGCACGATGGGCAGCAGATCGATCGGCGCTTTTTCCAGGTGGTACCCGGCATCCGCGCGCGCCAGCGTCAACAGGTCCTGCACCATCCGGCTCATCCGCTCGCTCTCGCCGGCGATGTCGTTGAGGGCCGCCATTCGGTCTTCGCCCGTGATGTCGTCGCGCTTCAACAGCAGCCCCACGTTCCCCCGGATGGTCGTCAGCGGGGTCCGCAACTCATGGGACGCATCGGCGACAAAGCGCCGCTGCACCATCAACGCGGAGCGCAACCGTTGGTAGGCGTCCTCCAGCTGGCGGAGCATCTGATTGAAGCTTCGCTGCAATCGGCCGACTTCGTCATTCGGTCCGCCCTCCGGAAGCCGTCGGCCAAGGTCCTGGGTGCGGCCGATGTCCTCGGCCGTGCTCGCCATGGCATCGAGCGGCCGCAATGCCCGGCCCGCGACCAACCAGCTGGCAAGGCCGGCACCCAGCAGGCTGAGGATTCCGCCTGCGATCAGGAAGAGACGAAGACTTTCGAGCTGGGCCTCGATGCCGCCGATCGGCTGACCGTAGAGGAGGTAGCCGCTGTTGCCGAAATCTGGACGATTCCAGGCCCGCACGTAGGCGCGCACGAGCGGCCCATCAGTGGCTTGAACGGTCTTGAATCTGCCTCGATCGGTCCCGACGGAATCGAAAAGTCCGGAGGAGAACTGCGGATAAATTCCATCGATGAAGGCGCTCGACCCGAGTGCGGTTCCTTGCGAATCGAACACCTCATAAAACGGCTCGGAGCTGGTTTTGAGGTCGGTTTGGAACTGATTTCTACTGGGCACGAATCGCCCGCCAAATTGGAGAATCGACCAATTCCGATCGCCACCACGGCTGAGCGTGCCGTCCTGCTGGGATACCAGGCTGTTCTCCACGACCACGTAGACGAGAACGCTGAACATGACGACAGTGACGGCGACGACGGCTGCACCGAACAGCGCGATCCGACCGCGGATCGGAATGCGGCGACGGAATGCGGTTCGGTCATCTACCCATTGGGAGAGGCGATCCACGGAATGTCGAATCGGGGCCAGACGTCGGGCGACCGGGGCGCCGTCACCGATAGGCGGGTTCATTCCTCCTTAAGGATGTACCCAACTCCGCGCACCGTTTGCAGCAGGCGGGCCCGGCCGCCCTGCTCGAGCTTCTGCCGCAGGTAGCCGACGTAGACGTCGACGACGTTGCTGCTCGCGCCGAAGTCGAAACCCCAAACCGCGTCCAGCAGCTGTTCGCGCCGCAGGACCTGGCCGGGGTTACGCATGAAGTGCTGGAGAAGGTCGAACTCCTTCGCTGTGGTGGTGATCAGCTGGTCGGCGCGCTTGACCTCGCGAGTGGCGAGGTCCATCACGACGTCGGCGTAGCGAAGGGTGCGGCGGGCCCTGGGCGCCCTGCGGCGGAGCAGCGCTCGGACGCGCGCCAGGAGCTCCTCATAGGCGAACGGTTTCACGAGGTAGTCGTCGGCGCCGCTGTCCAGGCCCTTGACCCGGTCGGCCATCCCATCCTTCGCCGTCAGCAGCAGAATCGGCACGTCGCCCTCGGCGCGAAGCCGGCGGGTGACCTCAAGCCCATCGATGCCGGGCATCATGATGTCGAGGATGGCCAGGTCGGGCATCCGATCGCGGGCCCTGGCGAGCGCGATGTGGCCATCGGGGGCCACCTCGACCTGGTAACCCTCGTAGATCAGCGCGCGGCGGAGCGCCGCAGCAATCTTCGCGTCATCGTCGACCACGAGCACGTGCGGTTGTTCGGCCATTCGCCATCATCAAAGCACGTCGGCATGAGAATAGACTAAGAGTCCGGCCCGGATTCGACCCGGCGGTGTGAGCTCGATCAACCGGCAATCAGGGTGCCGAACAGGGCGATGGCGGCGAGCGTCATCAGGCCGGCGGCGATTCCCGTCAACGTCAGGCTGAGCCTCCCACTCGCGCTGCGTTTCATGATCCGGCGGTCGGCGCCCAGCAGGATGATCAGGATGAGCAGCGGGGGAGCCACGATGCCATTGATCACCGCGGTGACGAACAGCGCGCGGATCGGGTCGAGGTGCATGAAGTTCATGGCCACTCCCGCCAGCGTGGCGGCCGCCAGCATGATGTAGAAGGTCGGGCGGTAGCGTGGCTTGCTCGCCAGGTCGCCGCGCAGACCGAGGAATTCCTTGAGCGCGTAACTGGCCGAAGCGGCCAGGATCGGGATCCCCAAGAGCCCTGAGCCGATCAGCCCGATGGAGAACACGACGAAGGCCATTGGACCGGCGAGGGGAGCCAGCGCCGCGGCAGCCTGGCCGGCCGTCTGGATATCGGTTTTCCCGTTGGCATGAAGCACCGCGGCCGAGGTCAGGATGATGAAGTACATGACAAGGTTGGAGAAGGCCATCCCAATAAAGATGTCGAGGCGCGCGACCCGTAACTCCGCCGGCTTCAGGCCGCGGCGACCGGTGAGCGGCGTGGTGGCGCCGGCGGCCCGCAATTCGTCGACTTCCGAAGAGGCTTGCCAGAAAAAGAGGTAGGGGGAGATGGTGGTCCCCAGCACCGCCACCAGTGCCATGATGAAATCCTTCGACAGCTCGAGGTGTGGAACGAAGGTCGCCTTCACCACGGCGTCGAGTTGCGGATGCGCAAAGAAGGCGGTGATGACGTAGGCAAATAGCGCCAGCGTCAACCACTTGAAAATTTTGAAAATTGTTGCGTAGCTCATGAAGAACTGCAGGCCCAGGATCAGGGCGGCGACGGGAATGATCAGCCAGATGGTCCGGACCAGCCCGCCGGACAGCAGTTCGCCACCGGCGGCGACGGCGCCGAGGTCGGCGCCGAGGTTGAAGGTGTTGGCGGCCAGCAAGCCGGCGATGGCGAGTCCGACCAGCCAGGTGGGAAACTTGCGCCGCAGCGTGATGCCCAGGCCGACGCCGGTTTGCAGGGCGATTCGCGAGCACAGCTCCTGCACAGCGCTCATCAGCGGAAACGTAAAGAAGGCGGTCCACAGGAGCCCGTAGCCAAAGTGGCTTCCGACCTGGGTGTAGGTGCCGATGCCGCTCGGATCGTCATCACTGGCGCCCGTGATCAAGCCGGGTCCCAGCAGCTGGAGCCATCCAACCGGTCCCTTACGGCGCGCTTCGTCGAGCGTCGTCCGCCCCGCCTCGGGTGTCCCCCCGGCGGCAAGGTCGGATGTTGTGGTGTCCTCTTTGACCAGCTCCTGGCTGGAGGGCTCGGGGATCGGCTTGAACCGAGCCCTCAGCGGGTCCTGGATCTTGCCCCTGGCGCGAGGTCGCGGCCGCGGTGGTTTGCCGGCAAACACTTGCTCTCATATTACGATAGTGTGACATCATCGCTATCACTACCCGAGGTCGAGGAGCACGAGTCGCCATACTGTGTCGGTGGTAACCAGGCGGCCCCGGGCACCGTTGTAACAACCGGCCGCAGGGTCTGGCCAGCCGACAGCGTCACTGCTAGGATGAGACCAAAATGTCACAGGGAGTAATCAAAATTGCGCTGGCGATGGCATTCGCCGCGCTCCTCCCCTCGTGCTTCGGTGCTCAGGTGAATACGCGGCCGGTCGGGCCGGTGGCGCTCGCCTACAACTTTCCCAAGGTCACGCCCTCCGCCACACCCGAGCCGCAGCCCTCCCTGACCGTTGGCCAGGTCGCCACCAGCCAGGGGGCGGTGGAGGTTCGCGGCTACCACGAGCCCGGTGACTGGGCCCACCGCAACTACTGCGGGGCGGGCGCCACCCAGGTCCTGCTCTCGGCCTGGATGTCCGAGGTCCCGGACATCGAGACCGTCGCCCGGGCGTCGAAGCCGAATCCCAACCGCGGCGAGTACGGCGCCGACGCGACGAATGCCATCAACGCCTTCCTCAACCCGATGGTGCTCCCCGTTCTGGGGCAGCCTCGCTACCAGGCCGCGCACGTCACGACGCTCGACGAGGTGCAGGCCCGGATCGCGCAGGACATCCTCGACCAGCAGGCGATCGTGAGCTTCGGTCACGGTGTGCCCGTCATGCTGCAGACCATGACGAAGACGATGCCGGGCTGGAACCGCTGGAACGCCACCCACATGATCACGGTCTTTGCCTTCGACTTCAGCCACAACGACCCCGCGCTCGACACCGTCACCTATGCCGAGACTCCCTCACCACTGGCCGGATACCGTGGACCGGACTTTCAGACGATTTCCGTGAAGGCGCTCTGGGTGGCGATGCAGGCTTACCTGCGCGAATTCCCCCAGGACCCGATGAACGTCATCAGCTGATCGGGCGGTGCGACTGGGCTTACGGCGAAGTCTCGTCACGGCAGCCGTCGTAATCCTGCTGGCCCTCGCGGGCACTGGCGGAGTGCTGATTGCTCAGGCCATCAGACCCCACATCTCAGTCAAGGAAGCGACAGCGGCGGCGATCGGCCAGGTGCAGCAGATGAACACCGGATCGAGCGGGTACACCCTCGTGAATGCTCGCTATGACCTGGCGCCGGACAGAGTCTACGATGACCGCGGCAACCTGATCTATTCAGAGTCTCGGTCAGCGTGTTCAATCGCCGGGATACGCGCCCCATCCCTTCTGTGCCACGCGGACGCCGCCTGGATTTTGCATCTGCATGCCCCGGCGCAAGGCGGCTACAGCTCCTACGACGCGTACGTTGTGGTGAACGCAACGACCGGACGGGTGAGCTCGGCATCCGTGACCGGTAGCTAAACACCCCCATAATTGAGTCGTGGCCCAGGCTCAGGACCGTACCGGCGACGCCGTCTCGATGGAAGCACTGATCCGGCATCAGCTCATCCTGCTCGGGGAAGATCCTTCCCGCGAAGGGCTGCGCGACACCCCGGAGCGGGTCAAGGAGAGTCTCGAATTCCTGACCCGCGGCTACCGGATGACGCTCGAGGACGTCTTCGGGGATGCCACTTTCACGGAGACCTACAAGGACATGATCGTGGTGAAGGACATCGAGATGTACTCGCTCTGCGAGCATCACTTGCTGCCCTTTTTCGGCCGGGTTCACATCGGCTACATTCCAAGCGGCCGGCTGGTCGGTCTCAGCAAGATGCCGCGCCTGGTCGAGCTCTACAGCCGCCGCCTGCAGGTGCAGGAGCGGATGACGCGCCAGATCGCCGAGTGCCTGCAGAAATACCTCGAGCCGGTCGGCGTCGCCGTTGTGGTGGAGGCCGATCACCTCTGCATGAAGATGCGCGGCGTCGAAAAGCAAAGCAGTCGGGTTTTCACCAGCTGTGTGCTGGGCATCTTCCAGACCGATCCCAAGACCCGCGCCGAGTTCATGGGACTCATCAAGGGCGTCCCCAACATTTAAAGGGACGTCGCTGAATGCCGGCGGGCGGGCAGCTGTTCGTCGGGACATCGGGTTTCGCGTACACCAGCTGGCGCGGGAGTTTCTATCCGAAGGGCCTCAAGGCGAAGGACATGCTCGGCTACTACGCCGGTCGGTTGAGGACTGTGGAGGTGAACACCACCTTCTATCGGACCCAGCCCGACGACGTCGTGGCCGGTTGGGTCGCCGCCGTTCCGCCAGACTTTCGATTCGCCGTCAAGGCGCACCGGCGTATCACTCATAACCGGCGGATGCCCAACCTGGAGGAGGCGGTCCGCATCCTGGCGCTGGAGGCCGCCGGCTTCGGTGAACGGCTGGGTCCGCTGCTCTTCCAGTTTCCGCCCACGGCACCATTCGACGAAAGCCGGCTTCCACGGATCGTCCCGCTGCTGCCCAGCTATTGGCGGGTAGCGTTCCAGTTTCGCCACCCGTCCTGGCACACGCCGGAGGTCGCCAACCTGATCGAGCGGATGGGCGCGGCCCTGGTCCACGGCGATGGCGAGGCGGAACCCGGTCCGCTCGGCCGCGGCTCCTTCATCTACCTGAGGCTGCGGCGGGAAACGTACTCACCGCAGCGGCTCACCGCGTGGAGCCGGCGGATCATGGACTACCTTCGAGGCGGCCGAGACGTCTTCGTCTATTTCAAGCATGAACGGCTTGGCCCCCTCTATGCGGAGCAGCTGGCGGCGCAGGTCCGAACATCCGTTGGAGCTCCCACCCAACCGGCGGTATAATCCGGGCAACTCAGCAAAGGAGGCATCAGCATGGCCCGGTCGATGTGGCGGGGCGCGATCAGTTTCGGGATGGTAGCGATCCCGATCCGCATGTATCTGGCCACCGAGGCGCACAGTGCGGTCTCGTTCCGGCAGCTCTGCCCTCATTGCCAGCTGCCGATCAAGCAGCAGCGGCATTGCCCCACCGATGACCACGTGGTGGCCTTCAATGAGGTGCTCAAGGGATACGAGGTCGGAAAGAACCAGTTCGTCATCATCGAGGAGGAAGACCTCGATAAGTTGCCGCTGAAAACTACCAAGACAATCGACATCGTCGAGTTCGTCGAGCGCAACGAGGTTCCGCTCGGTCTGTACGTCAAGAGCGCGTACTACCTGGAGCCCGAGGACGTCGGGGTCAAGCCATTCTTCCTCCTGAAGAGGGCGCTGGAGGACACCAATAAGGTGGCCGTGGCGAAGATCGCCCTGCGCGATCGTGAGCATCTGTCCCTGATCCAGGTCGAAGGCAACACCTTGCTCTGCAACACGCTGAACTGGCCCGACGAGATCCGCTCGACCGAGGAGCTCAATCTGCCGCAAAACGTGAAGATCAGTGACAAGGAAGTCGCGATGGCGACCTCCCTGATCGACAACCTGACCGACAGCTTCCAGCCGGAGCGCTACACCGACGACTACAAGGCTGCCTTCCAGCAGATCGTCGACCAGAAGATGAAGGGGCTGCAGGTGATGACGCCGGCCGCCGCCCCGGAACCACGCGTCATGGACCTGATGGCCGCGCTGAAGGCCTCGGTCGAGGCGACCAAGCAAGGAAAGAAGCCGGCCGCCCGGCCGGCGGCGTCGAAAGCCGCCAAGGTCAAGGTGGCCGCCAAAGCGTCGGCGGCCCGCCCCGCGGCCCGGCGGCGCACGGCCTAGCACCTCGTAGTACATTCCGGCTAGCATGCCGTCGCGTCCGCACACGGTTGAGCTCGACCTGCCCTTCGAGCGGGCCCTACCGGATCGACTCCGACCGATGCTTCCCATGGCCGCGGCCGCGCCTTTCGATTCGGCAGACTATGCCTTCGACGTCGCCTGGGACGGTGTGCGCGCGCTGGCTTCCATCGAACGTGGCCGGGTCGGCCTCTGGGGCCGAACGCTGCTGGACCTGGCCGGACGATATCCCGAGGTGCAGGTGCTGGCCGATCTGCTTCCCCCGGAAACCATTGTTGATGGCGAGCTGATCGTCACGGATCCGGAGGGTCGACCGGATGCGGTCGCCCTGGCGAGACGCCAGCAGGCGGCAGGCCCGGAGGCGGTGGCCCGAGCGGCAGCTGCCCATCCGGCCACCTACGTCGTCCACGACCTCCTCTACCTGCGCGGCCGGTCCTGGCTGAAAGAGCCGCTCGTACGCCGGCGGCCCCGCTTGAACGATCTGCTCCGGTCTTCTGCGCGGATCTATGTGGTGGAGCCGGTCGCCGATGATGGCCTGGCTTTTTTCGACGCCGCGAAAGAGAAGGGCCTTGAAGGCGTGATCGCCAAACGGTTCGACAGTCCTTACCGGGCGGGCCAGCGTCACCCGGATTGGCTGCTGATCGAGGCCGTTCGCCACCAGGATTTCGTCGTCATCGGCTTCATTCCTCAATCCGGTGACCGCCTGCTCGAGGCGCTGATCGTGGCGACCTACGATGGGCGAACCCTCCACCCAGCCGGTCGGGTGGTGGGCGGCTTCGACAATGCCACCTCCTCGGCCCTGCGCAAAGCGCTGGATGGCCTGGCCACTGGCAGCGCCCCGGACGATCCACGATGGATGGATGACCGGATCTGCTGGGTCACGCCCAAGATCGTGGTGGCGGTCAAGTTCAGCGAGTGGGATCTCAAGGGTCAGCTCCGCTTTCCGATCTTCAGCGGGCTTCGCCCCGAAGTGGCGCCCGAGGAATGCGCGCGCACGCCGATGGTCGAGCCCCCGCTTCGGTCGAAACCGCGGCTCGTCGAGATTCAGCTACCCCGCCTGCCCCTTTAGCCAGCCCGTAAAGTAGGGACGTGTCGATCGCGGACAAGGTGGTGGTACGCCTTCGCGTCAACGGCGAGGACACCGCGATCATGGTGCCGCCCTATAAAACCCTGCTCGAGGTCCTGCGGGAAGATCTCGGTCTGACCGGCACCAAGCACGGGTGCGAGCTCGGCGAGTGCTCGACCTGCGGCGTGCTGGTCGATGGGAAGCCGTTTCTATCGTGCCTGGCCATGCCACTCGACCTGGAAGGCCGCGAGGTCACCACCATCGAAGGAATGGCGCGAGGCCGAGAACCGCATCCGCTGCAGGTCGCCTTCGCCGAGCTGGGTGCCGCCCAGTGCGGCTACTGCACGCCGGCCATGCTGCTCACCGCCAAGGCGCTGCTCGCCCGCGAGCCGCGACCCTCGCGCGAGATGATCAAGGAGGCGTTGTCCGGCGTCCTATGCCGCTGCACCGGGTACCTGAAAATCTTTGAGGCCGTCGAGCTGGCGGCGTCGAGGGGCGGCGATGGCTGAGGCCTTTTCCGTCGTGGGCAAGTCGCTGACCAAGCCCGACGCCTATGCCAAAGTCAGCGGCCAGACGAAATTCGCCGACGACCTGTCGCTGCCGCGCATGCTCTACGGCCGGATCCTGCGCAGTCCATATCCCCACGCCCGCGTCCTGCACGTCGATACCTCTGCAGCGCGAGAACTATCCGGAGTGCTGGCCGTCCTGACTGGTGATGACCTGCCGGTGAAGTTCGGGATCCTCCCGGTCAGCCAGGACGAGGAAGCGCTCGCCCGCGAGAAAGTTCGGTACGTCGGCGATCCGATCGCAGCCGTAGCCGCCACCGACGAATGGATTGCCGACGAGGCGCTTGACCTGATCGACGTGCAGTTCAAAGAGCTGCCGCATGCGATGTCGATCCAGGAAGCGCTGGCCGCCCAGGGGGAGCCGATCCACGGCAGCTCGAACGTGCACAAGGCCGTGGCGCTCGAGTTCGGTGACACCGACGCCGCCATGCGCGTCGCTGAGCACGTGCGAGAAGACACGGTCTTCTTCGAGGGCAACACGCATCTCCCGATGGAGCAGCATGCGGCGGTTGCCCAGTATGCCGTCGACGGCAAGCTCACGCTCTGGACCTCGTCGCAGACTCCGCATTACGTGCATCGCGCGCTCGGCAAGGTGCTGGACATGCCGATGAGCCGCATCCGCGTGATCGCGACCCCGAATGGAGGAGGGTTCGGCGGGAAGAGCGACATCTTCTCGCACGAGCTCGTCGCCGCCAAGCTCGCCATCGTGACCGGGCGCCCGGTGAAGATCACCCTGACCCGCGAGGAGGTTTTCTACGCCCACCGCGGCCGCCACCCGGTGCTGATGAAGGTCAGGACGGGGTTCACGCGGGACGGGCGGATTACCGCTATGCAATTTCAGAGTTTCCTGGATGGGGGTGGCTACGGCAGTTACGGCGTCGCGAGCACGTACTACACGGGCGCCCTGCAGGCGACCACGTATGCCATCCCCCGGTACCGGTTCGAAGGCGTCCGGCTCTTCACCAACAAGCCGCCCTGCGGCCCGAAGCGCGGGCACGGCACACCGCAGCCGCGCTTTGCGCTCGAGATCCATTTCGACAAAGTCGCTGAGGAGCTCGGACTGGATCCCGTCGAGCTGCGCCGGCGCAATCTGCCGGCCCCCGACTCGCTCACCGTCAACTGGCTGCGAATCACGAGCTGCGGGCTGAAGGACTGTATTGATAAGGTTGTCGAGGGCTCTCGCTTTCTTAAGCGCCGAACCTCGATGCCGCGGGGGCGCGGCCTCGGTTTCGCCGTTAGCTCCTACCTCAGCGGTGCAGGCACCGCCATCTACTGGAACGACATGCCGCACTCCGAGGTCCAGCTCAAGCTCGACCGAAATGGGGGCGTCCTTCTGCTCTGTGGGGCGATCGACATCGGTCAGGGGTCGGACCACATCCTGGCGGCGATCGTCGCCGAGGTCCTTGGGATCGGGCTCGACGACATCCAGCTGAGCACGGCAGACACCGACCTCACGCCGATCGATCTCGGCAGCTACTCCTCGCGGGTGACGTTCATGGCCGGCAATGCCGCCAAGGCCGCTGCCGAAAGCGTGCGCGATCAGCTCTTCCGCGCGGTGGCCGGCGCCCTGCAGTGCGACGCGGCTGACCTCACGGCGCGCGATCACCGGATCTACCGCGGCGACCGACCCACGGAGGGGCTGACCTTCGCCCAGGCCGTGCAGCGTGCCGAAGCGCAGGGCGGGGTGGTAACCGGCAATGGCAGCTATACGCCGCCGAAGCTCGCGGGACCGTACAAAGGATCCGGGGTTGGCCCGAGTCCGGCGTATTCCTACTCAGCGGCGGTGGTGGAGGTCGACTGCGACCTCAAGACCGGTGAGATCAAGGTTCCGGAGGTCTGGATCGCACACGACATCGGCCGCGCCATCAACCCCATGCTGGTCATCGGCCAGGTGGAGGGCAGCGTCTACATGGCCCTGGGCGAGGCGTTGATGGAAGAGCAGACGTTCCGCCTCGGATTGCACAAGTTTCCTTCATTGCTCGAGTACAAGAGCCCGACCGCGCTGGAGGCGCCGGTCATGCACACCTACCTGGTTGAGACCATCGATCGCGAGGGGCCGTTTGGGGCGAAGGAGGCGGGGCAGGGACCGCTGCTGCCGGTGATCCCAGCGGTGGCCAACGCGGTGTACAACGCGTTGGGGGTTCGCATCGATGAGATTCCGATCACGCCGGAAAAGGTATTGAAAGCCCTCAACGACCGGGACAAGCGTGTCGGGCCGAAATCGGTGCCGGCCTTCAGCTTTCCACCGCTGATCAAGGCCGACGTCCCGGAAGAGTGGAAGGGCAAGTAGGTGCTGCGGCTGCCGCGGCTGCGCTACCTGAGACCAAGATCGGTGGAGGAGGCGTCGGCGATGGCATCCTCCAACCCCGGTTCGATGTTCATTGCGGGTGGGACGGACCTGGTGCCGAACCTGAAGCGCCGGCAATTCGATGTGGCGGCGCTGATCAGCCTGAACGCGCTTCCACGCATGCGGTTGATCGACGGTGACGGCAACGGCGGGCTGACGATTGGGGCGGGGGCGACGCTCGACGAGCTGGCTCACCATCCCGCGCTCGACGGGCCGTATCGCGCGCTCGCCCAGGCGTGCGACCTGGTGTCCACCCCGCAGGTCCGCTGCATGGGCACCCTCGGCGGCAACCTGCTCGTCGACCCGCGATGCAACTACTACAACCAGACCTACAGCTGGAGGAAGGCCGTCGGGTTCTGCCTGAAGAAGGACGGCGATATCTGCCTGGTGGCCCGCAGTTCGCCCCGTTGCTGGGCGGTCTCGTCATCGGACAGCGCCCCGGTGGCGCTGGCCCTCAACGCCAGCGTGACATTGCACGGCGTCGGCGGCGCCCGTCGGGTTCGCGCCCACGAGCTCTACAAGGATGATGGCATCGACTACACGACCAAGCGTGCCGACGAGGTCATCACCTCGGTCGATGTTCCAGCGACGGAAGGACGGATGACCAGCGCGTACTGGAAGCTACGTCGCCGGCCGGCGTTCGACTTCCCGATCCTCGGGGTGGCGGTGGCGCTCAACTGGGACGACGGCATGGTGCGCGCGGCCCGCGGTGCGCTCGGGGCGGTCGGGTCACGCCCGGTCGACATCACCGCCTTACTCGAGCCGCTCACGGGGAGACGTCCCGATGACGCGTTGATTGCCGAGGTGGCCGAGGCGGCTGGTAAACCGGCGCGGCCCCTGGACAACACCGACCTGAGCCACTACTGGCGCAAGCGGATGACCCGGGTTTACATCGAGCGGGCCCTGCGCGAGGCGTGTGGCCTCGACCCCCAAGCCGGGCGACTCAGCGCACAGGTCAAAGCGGCAACGAGTTGACGCTCCGTCCAAGCCGTCAGTCCAGGCTGGCCGTTTCGTTATAAGACTCGAGTGAAGAGGCTTCCGGCGATCCTGATCTCGGCGGCAGTGCTAACGGCGTGCGGAACCGCGGCAGGCGTGCGCGACTCCGCGGGCACTGCTGGCGTTCAGGTCACCCAGGCCGTCAACGCTGGTTCGGAACTCGGGGTCAATCCGAATCCCCCGGTTACCAAGGGAGCCCGTCCGACACCCTCCGCCGCTGTTCGCTCGCAGACGGTAACACCCAACGTGGTCCAGCCGGCCGCTCCCCCAGATCGCTGTACGGACGGCGCCGCGACCGGCGGCGGGATCAGCTCGAGCGGAGCCGCGCCGGGCTCCGGCAAGCACTTCCCGCTCCCGCTCTGCCCGCCACAGTAGACAAACCCCAGCCGTAGGCTTCGCGCCTATTGGGGCATGCAGCCGGGCGGCAATGCCTGAGGCTTGCCCGATCCGCTGGGCGACGTGCCCGCCGTGCATCGGTCGGTCGAAGTTGGCGTGCTGGTCATGGCCGGCGCCGAGCTCGGCGAATTGACGCCACCGGGCGCGACGCGACCGCAGGCTGTGATGAGCCAGCCGCAGGCAACCAGGATCAGGAGCAATCTCAACAGAGAGCCTCCCACCGAGGAGGCTCTCTGTCCGTTGAGTCGGGTCAGGTAAAACCGGCCGTGGAGTCTAGTGGTTTCCGATCCCCTTCTCCTGGATGTCGCCGGGACATGGCGCGACCAGGAAGACATCGCTATCGCTTGCGTTGCCCTTCGAGCCATTACCACCATTCGCGGAGTTGTACGTCTGGAAGAACACGTCCGACTGCTCACAGATGGGGTTGCGTCCGGGCTGCACGCTGGTCGGACTGCCGGAACCGCGTCCGTTCCTGGCATCGGTCCAGACCGCCATCGCCTGGTTGCCGTTGCTGTCGCCGCTGACGGTGGGCCCCGTGGCATTACCGCTGTAGTCGCCGGCAAAGATCCCGGCACGGAACGAGTAGTCGAAGTTCGTCCCTAACTCA
>VBEW01000152.1 GCA_005889225.1 Chloroflexota bacterium
GCATGGCGACACCGCGACCGTCGCGGTCGGCCTCGGAACCTTCGGCAGCCGAAGCGCTGCCGTTGGCGGAACGGCGGTGCATCTCGCCGCCGGCGATGTCTCCGAAAAGGCGCGCCGGCTGGCGGCCCACCTGCTCGAGGCGGCGCCGGCCGACATCGTGGTGTCGGATGGACAGTGGCAGGTGCGCGGCGTTCCTGGGCGGGGGGTGACGTTTGCCGACATCGCCGGCACCGCCTACGGCAGCGCGCGGCCGAAGGACATCGAGGCGGGCCTGGAGTCGACCCGATTCTTCCAGCCGCCCGGCATGGTCTTTCCCTTCGGTGCGCACCTTGCCGTTGTGGAGGTCGACCGGGAGACCGGATCGGTTACGCTGCGGCGCTATGTCTCGGTCGATGATTGTGGCCGCGTGATCAACCCGCTGCTTGTCGAAGGCCAGGTGCACGGCGGCCTGGCGCAGGGCATCGCGCAGGCCCTCTACGAGGAGGTGGCCTATGACGGCGACGGTTCATTGCTCAGCGGTAACCTGACAACCTACATGATCCCGACTGCGCCGGACCTGCCCAGTTTCATCCTGGACCGAACCATCACGCCGAGCCCGGTCAACCCGCTGGGCGTCAAGGGCGTGGGTGAGAGCGCGACCATCGGCTCGACGCCGGCGGTGGTCAACGCCGTGGTGGACGCGCTGAGCCCGCTGGGGGTCACCGAGATCGATCCACCGTGCAGCCCCGAGAAAGTGTGGCGGGCGATCGAACGTGCGCGGGGCCATCGGTCCGGATGAGACTGTGCAGTTACTCGGTCGAGCCAGGCCCACCCCGGCTCGGCGCCGACTGCGGGCGCGCGGTGCTCGACCTGGCACGGTACTCGCATCTACATAACGGCTTGCGTCTCCCGTCGGACATGCTGGGCCTGCTCGAAGCCGGGGCGGCGGCCTGGCGCCACGCCGCCGACCTGTGCCGCCGCTTCTTGTCGGAGCTCGACAGTCATGACCTTGCGCAGGACGCGGAGGCCGGCCTCGCCTATGCGCCGGACCGGGTCCGCTGGCATGCGCCGATTCCGCGGCCGCGCAAGGACGTGGTTTGTCTCGGTCAAAACTATGCGGCCCACGCCGCCGAATCCGGCAGTCCGCCGCCGCCGGCGCCGATTTATTTCACGAAGCCTCCCACGACCGTCATCGGACCCGGCGATGCCATCCCCTATCCGCAGGGGCTGACCACGCGGCTGGATTGGGAGGTGGAGCTGGGGGCCGTGATCGGAATCGGTGGCCGGGACATTCCTGAGGCGCGTGCCCTTGATCACGTCTTCGGTTACATGGTCGTCAACGACATCTCCGCGCGCGAGTTGCAATTCCGGACCTCGCAGTGGTTCAAGGGGAAGAGCCTGGATGGCAGCTGCCCGATGGGTCCGGTGATCGTCACCGCGGATGAGATCCGGGATCCGCAGCGACTCCGGCTCCGGCTCTCGGTGAATGGGATGGCCAAGCAAGACAGCAACACCAGCGACATGATCTTCTCTGTAGCGCGGATCGTCGCCGACCTCTCCGCAGGAATGACGCTGGAGCCGGGGGACTGCATCTCAACCGGAACGCCGCAGGGAGTCGGCGACGGCCGAAAGCCGCCGGAATACCTGCATTCCGGGGACATCGTGGAAGCCGAGGTCGAGAAGATCGGCGTCCTGATGAATCCCGTGCGTTAAGGCTGGAGCTTCCAGTCCTTGAGCAGGTCGATCGCGGAATAGGCGGTCAGGTCGTACTGGACGGGCGTGATCGAGACATACCCATCGCTCACCTTGGCCGCGTCCGCTTCATTCTTCGGCTCCTGTAAACGAAACTGGCCGTCCAGCCAGTAGTACGTCTGATTTCGGGGGTCCGTGCGCTTCTCGAAGCGTTCTTCGACGCGCGACTCGCCCTGCTGCGTGATGGCCACGCCCTTGATCTTGTCCTCCGGAATGTTGGGGATGTTGACATTGAGAAGGGTTTTGTCGGGTAGACCTTTCGCCAGCACCGCACTGGCCAGTTTTCGGGTAAAGCGTGCCGCGTAGCTGAAGTCGGGATGGGTGAAGGTCGCCAGTGACACGGCGATCGATGGGATACCCAGGATGCGAGCCTCGGTGGCCGCGCTCACGGTACCGGAGTAGATGACGTTGGTCCCCGTGTTCGCTCCCAGGTTGATGCCGGAGACGACCAGGTCAGGCGCCCGCGGCAGGATGGCCTTGACGGCGATCTTCACGCAATCGGCCGGCATGCCGTTTACGGCGTAGCCGAAGCGTGCGTTGCGCCGCACCACCTCCTTGGCTCGGAGCGGAAGCAGCAGCGTAATGGCGTGCCCGACCGCGCTGCGCTCGGCATCTGGAGCGACCACTTCCACCTCGGCGATCTTGCGCAGCTCCTGCCATGCGGCAAGAATGCCCTGGGCATAGATGCCGTCGTCGTTGGTCAGCAGGATCAGCGGTTTTGCCACGATTCCGCCATCAATGATGCGCCATTAGCCGGGGTCTCCCGGCTTAGGCTTGCATTTCGGGCGCGGATGCGGCCGATCGCGGCGTTGGCTCCTGCGCGCCTCGCTTACGCATCAACGGATGCGCTCGCTCCGGTGCTCGTCGCCGTCTTGCGCTCGTCTCGCCCCGCATCCCGAACTGCGTCGCCCAACCGGAAGACCCCGGCTTGCCAGTCCTATACTGGACCGGGCGACGATGGAAGATCCCATCCTGGAGTTCTTGCGGTCCCAGGCTCGAAACTATCGCTGCCGGGTGTGCGGCAGCAACCACAAGGGCTCGCAGCTGCGCAAGATCGGCAACCACAACAACAAATTGATCGTCCAGGTAACCTGCGGCCGCTGCCGCGATTCCTTCTTCCTGCATGTCGAGTTCGCGGGCTCGATCGTGAACGCGGTCGAAGAGGTCACCCGGGTGGCGGCTCCGTCGCCCCGCGACACGGACGAGATCGATGGCGATCCGCTGACCCACGATGAGGTGCTCGACGCTCATCAGCGGCTTCAGGCCTTTCAGGGAAAACTGACCGACCTGCTCAACGAGGGCGATTAGTCGAGGCTGCGATAGCCGCTTCGGTAATAGATGAGTGGCTCCTCCTCCGTGACAATCTCCAGCGCCACCACTTTGCCAACAATGATCGTATGGTCGCCCGCATCCTGGGTTCCATGCACCGTCGCTTCGAGATACCCGGACGCCTCGCTCAGGATGGGGGAGCCGGTGATCCCCAGCCGGTAGCCGCCTTCCCGAAACTCGGGCGCCGCCAGCCGGACGTTGTCGGCGAAGAACCGTGCCGTGCTCTCGCTCCGCTCGCCGAGGACGTTGATGGCGAAGGCGCCGCTTTGCGCCACCAGCTCGTGCATCACCGTCGAGCGCTCGACGCTGACCATGACCAACAGCGGCTCGAGTGATATCGACGCGAAGGCGCTGACCGTCATCCCGTGCATGCGCTCGCCCGCCGTGGTGGTCATCACCGTGACCCCGGTGGCGAAGTGCCCCATCGTGTAGCGAAACGACGCCCCGTCGAGCGGTAGGGTCACGCTGAAGCCCCCCGCGTCTGGTGCACGCGGAAAGGTTACGAGAACGTCGCCCGGCGGGCCGGGCATCCACGCTATACTTTGAATGTCCGACTAGTCCAGTCGGAGATCAATGAGATTCTCCACTCGTTCCGAATACGGGATCCGCGTGATGGTCCGGATGGGCCGTGGCTACGGCAACGGGCCCCTGCCGCTGGCTGAGCTCGCCGAGCAGGAAGGGCTCCCGCTCTCCTATCTCGAGCAGATCGCCGGTCAGCTTCGCCGGGCGGGGTTGATCACCAGCCGGATGGGCGTCAAGGGTGGCTACGCGCTGGCCCGCCGGCCCGACGCGATCTCGATGGCCGACATCGTTCGTAGCCTGGAGGGGTCGCTGGCCCCGGTCAGCTGCCTTGCCGAGGGTGGCGGGCCCGGCGAGTGTACGCACGCCGACACGCCCTGCTCGGCGCACGCCTTCTGGGAGCAACTGCAAGGGACCATCACGTCGACCCTGGAGTCGGTCTCGGTCGCCGACCTGATGAAGGAGGGCCAACCGGCATGATCCAGACCCGGCCGCTGAACGCGCAAACCGCGCGCACCGACTTCCCCATTCTGGGGCGGCGCGTGAATGGCAAGCCGCTCGTTTACCTGGACAGCGCCGCGACCTCGCAGAAGCCCGCCGTGGTCATCGACACCATGGACGACTACTACCGGCGCTACAACGCGAATCCCCACCGCGGCGTCTACGCCATCAGTGAGGAGGCGACCGCAGCCTATGAGTCGGCCCGGCAGCGGGTGGCGACCTTCATCAACGCCGGCTCGCCCAAGGAAGTGATCTTCACCCGTAACACGACCGAGGCGATCAACCTGGTGCGCTACAGCTGGGGCCGGGCAAACATCCGCTCCGGCGCCCGCATCCTGCTGACCGAGATGGAGCACCACAGCAATCTCGTGCCCTGGCAGCTGCTGGCGCAAGAGGTGAACGCGACGCTCAGCTTCCTCTGCATCGACGATGATGGGCTGCTCCAGCTCGACCAGCTGGACCGCCAGCTCGAGGCTGTCCAGCTGCTCGCCATCACCCACCAATCGAACACACTCGGGACGATCAATCCGATCAAGGCGGTGGCCGAGGCGGCACATCGGGCCGGCGCGCTCGTCCTGGTCGACGGCGCCCAGGCGGTGCCGCACATGCCGGTCGACGTCCAGGATCTCGGCGTCGACTTCTACGCCTTCAGCGGCCACAAGATGTGCGGTCCCACCGGGATCGGGGTCCTCTGGGCCCGGCGCTCGCTGCTCGAGTCGATGCCGCCGTTCCTCGGTGGGGGCGACATGATCAAGCGGGTCAGACTCAACGACGCGACCTGGAACGACCTTCCATGGAAGTTCGAGGCCGGCACTCCGAGTGTCGCGGAAGGCATCGGGCTTGGCGCCGCTGTCGACTACCTGACTCAGTTCGGCATGGACCGGGTTCGCTCCCACGAGCGCACGCTGGTCGACTACGCGCTGGAGAAGCTGCAGGAGGTCTCGGGCATCACCCTGTACGGTCCACGTGACTCCGAGATCCATGGGGGCGCGATTTCGTTCACGCTCGCCAACATCCACCCGCACGACCTTGCGACGCTGGTCGACCGGGAGGGGATCGCGGTCCGCGCCGGCCACCACTGCACACAGCCGCTGATGGACCGCCTGGGCGTGGCGGCGACCACCCGGGCGAGCTTCTACATCTACAACCGCGCCGAGGAGGTCGACCAACTGGTCAGCGGAATTGAAAAGGCACAGAAGGTGTTCGCATAACCATGAGTGACGATCTCTACCGGGAGCAGATCCTCGAGCACTACAAGAACCCGCACCATTTCGGGGAGCTCGCTGATGCCGACATCACCCAGGAGGGCGACAATCCGCTCTGCGGCGATGTCATCACCTTCTACCTCAAGCTCGACGACGGGCGCCTGGGCGATGTCCGCTTCCGGGGTCGAGGCTGCGCGATCAGCCAGGCATCGGCCTCGATGCTGACCGATTTGATCGTGGGGAAGCCGCTCCAGGAGTTGAAGACCTTCCCGACGAAGGACCTCCTCGAAGAGCTCGGGATCCAGATCAGCCCGGCCCGGATGAAGTGTGCCACGCTCTCGGTCAATACCCTGCGGGTTGCGCTCAACGGTGATGTTCCGGAGGAGGATTGAGTTGGCTTTGAATTTGGAAGCCGCGGGTAAACTGACAGAGACAATGGCAGATTTCGAGATCAAAGATTTGCGGGTCAGCGTC
>VBEW01000153.1 GCA_005889225.1 Chloroflexota bacterium
CTGAAGTGCGAGATGTCGTAGGTCGCCTTAAGGCGGAAGCGTGCGCCCATCGGCGGTAGCGCGGGATTGACGGCCGCACCCGCCTGATGTCGGGCAGGCCACAGAAAGCTCCGGTCGGTCTGCTGCGCGGTGAAGCGGATGGCGTGATTGATCGCGCCTGCCTGCACCTCGTCCCAGCGCACCAGCCCCGGGAAAAGCGGTAGGCCTGCCGCATCCGCCGACGTCCATCCCAGCGGGCGCAGCGCGTTCGAGCCGAGGGGGAAGATCGCGCCCGACCCCGCTGTCCAGGACGATCCGCTGCCGGACAGATCGTAGAGCTCGTACAGCGTACAGGTGTCACGGTTGATGATCAGCGCGTGCCGGTCGCTGCCATTCTCGATGAGCGTATCCGTTCCAACCGGATACGGACCGGGATCGCTCTCGTCCGCGTACTGGAACGTGACCGACACCGTTGGATGAGCGTTGCCCACGACGTTGTAGGGAAAGCCGTAGGGCGGCCCACCGAAATCCGGATGGAGCCGGGTAGTGGACGCGGCCATCGATGCCAGCCATTGGGCGCTCCGCGTATGGATTGGCAATTTCGAGATGTCGGTGTTCCAGATGTTATTCGATGGGAAGACCGAACATGTCGTTGAGGGCGGCGGCGCCGCGGCGGCTGGGATGGGGCTCACGAGCGCGGCAGCCAGGGCTGCGATGAGAAAAACGGGCACTCGTGCGATCCCCCAGGCCATCTCACTATTGAGTAAGCCTTAAAGTGCGACGGCCGGCTACCACCATTTCGTCACCGGTCGATCACGAGATGTCGTCGAGACCGGGGATCTACGTCAGAAACCGTACTAGGCGAATACTTCGGTCCGGGCCCAGACGAGCCGCTCGCCGGTAACCTTTGCCGTTACCAGCGTGCCGCCGCCGAGGATCCGCTCGTAGAAGAGCTTTATCTCCCGGGGACGAAACCGATAAAAGGGGTAGGAGTTGGCTGCCGGGTCGAATGAAGGAAATCTTGCTCCGTAGGCGCGCTCGGCTTGTTCCGCGGTTCGGCCCGTGACGACGCCGGCGGTTCCAAACAGCTGGAGTCCACGGTCCCACCCACCCCACGTCTGATGAGAGTCATAGATCGTGACCGCGGCGGAGCGATTCACCGACAGGTTGCGCGAATGCCGGGAGTCCGGATCGGAGATCCAGATGACGTCGAAGCCGCTGGTCCACGCGAAATACATGTGATTGATGTGCGGCCGTCCTCCTGGCCACGCTGTTGCCAGAGCGCACAAGGGTGATGCATTCATCAGTCGCCGAGTGAGGCGCTCGAATCGGGTAGACGAGACGCGACGCGATCTACGCTCAAGGGTCACATCTCTAGTGTGCCATCAATACTGCGGCAGGATAGCGGTCCGGCGTAAGCGCAGGCCCCCCTCGGCGGACAGCGACATCCGGATGCTACCGCGGGTTGCAGGAGTTGGACCTGGCAAGAAACTCAGTTCATCAGGTCGACTGTGAGACGTGTCGGGGAGAACGTTGGCGGATGACCCGCCGCCGCAAAGATCGTCGCACCGGGCGCGTTCTTGTTGGTCTTCCACTTGAGCTTGAACACATACGTGTGCGCCGCGGTCATCTGGTAGGTGGTCTGGGAGAAGGCGGCGTTTGGCGAGAAGGTACCGGCAAAGCCTCCGCTCTCCTTCCACGCCAACAGCACGTCCAGGCCCCCGTTGTCGCTGACAAAGATACCGATGTCCTGGTTGTAGCCCGCGTTAGCCGTCCAGAGGTCGGCGTTGGCATCGATGATGGAGTTGGTGCCCGCGCCGGGAGCTACCGTGACGTTGAGGGCGGAGTCGATCGTCCGCCAGGTCACGCCATCGGAGTTGGGCAGGGCGTACTGGTTGGTCGATACCGCGGTATAGGGATTGGCGCCGGCGGCGATGCTTTCGGCCACCAGGCCGGTCGGGGAAAAGACGGGGCCGTTGCCGGCAGCGGCGACGATGGTGGCTCCAGAGGCGGGCTTGTTGGTCTTCCACTTTAGTGTGAAGACGTATGTGTGCGACGCGGTCATGGCGTAGGTCCCCTCGACGAACGCGGCGTTGGGCGAGAAGGTGCCAGCGAAGCCACCAGACTCCTTCCAGGCGACCAGGCTGTCAGGGCCAGCATTGTCGCTGACAAAGATGCCGATGTCCTGGTTGAAGCCGGCATTGGCGGTCCAGAGATCGACGTTGCCACCCAACACCGCTGTCGCAGTGGCGGTCGGCGAAAGGGTCGTGCTCAAATGCGCTGCATCGATGTTCTGCCATGTGACACCGTCGGAGCTGGCCAGGGTGTACTGCGTGCTCGAGACGGCGAAGTTGGGAACGGCCCCGGTGGGGAAGGTTTCCGCCACGAGGCTGGTCGGGGAAAAGACGGGGCCGTTGCCGGCAGCAGCGACGATGGTGACTCCGGTGGCGGGCTTGTTCGTTTTCCATTTCAGCTTAAAGACATATGCGTGGCCGTTGGTCATGCTGTAGCGCGTTTGAACGTAGGCAGCATTCGGGGAGAAGGTGCCGGCAAAGCCTCCCGACTCCTTCCAGGCCAGCAATTGATCAGTACTGCCGTTGTCGCTGACAAAGATGCCCAGGTCCTGGTTGAAGCCGGCGTTGGCGGTCCAGAGGTCAGCATTGGCCGTTACCAGGACCGACTGGATGGCCGTGGGGGTGCAATAGACACGAAGCCTGGCGGCGTCCATCTCCTGCCAGGCGGCTCCATCGCTGTTACTCAAGGTGTACTGGTTGGTCGACGAAGCCCTCTCGGTTGCCGGTGTTGCCCCAGCCGCGGGGCAGGACGGGGGAGAGCTCAACGCCAGGCTGTGCGCCGCCCCGCCGGCGATGGCGGTCACCCCGCTGAGGCCGATCACCGCTACCGGCGTGGAGCTTATGCCGCCCGGGGTGCCGGTGCCCAACTGACCGGCAATGTTCCTGCCCCAGGCCCGGACCGTGCCGTCCGACTTCAGCGCAAGGCTGTGTTGCCCACCACCGGCGATGGCGGCCACCCCGCTGAGGCCGCTCACCTGCACCGGCGTGGAACTGCTCGTCGTGGTGCCGTTGCCGAGCTGGCCGTAGATGTTGTAGCCCCAGGCCCAGACCGTGCCGTCCGACTTCACAGCCAGGCTGTGGGCCAGGCCGCCGGCGATGGCGGTCACCCCGCCGAGGCCACTCACCTGCACCACCGTGGAACTGTTCGTCGTGGTGCCGTTGCCGAGCTGACCCCAGAAGTTATAGCCCCAGGCCCAGGCCGTGCCGTCCGATTTCAGCGCCAGGCTGTGGTCCTGGCCGCCAGCGATGCCGGTCGCCCCGCTGAGGCCGCTAACCTGCACCGGCGTGGAGCTGGAGCCGCCCGTGATGCCGTTGCCGAGCTGACCGAAGCCGTTATAGCCCCAGGCCCAGACCGTGCCGTCCGACTTCAGTGCCAGGCTGTGGTATTGGCCGCTAGCGACGGCGATCGCTCCACTGAGGCCGCTCACCGGCACCGGAATGGAGCTGCTCGTCGTGGTGCCGTTGCCCAGCTGGCCGTTCTGGTTCAAGCCCCAGGCCCAGACGGTGCTGTCCGATTTGACCGCCAGGCTGTGGTAAAAGCCAGCGGCAATCGCGGTCACCCCAGTGAGACCGCTTACCGGCACCGGCGTGGAGCTGTTGGTGGTGGTGCCGTTGCCGAGCTCGCCGTAAAGATTCAAGCCCCAGGCCCAGACCGTGCCGTCCGACTTCACCGCCAGGCTGTGGTAGCCACCACCGGCGATGGTGGTCACCCCGCTGAGGCCGCCCACTGGCACCGGCGCGTTCCTCTGGATAGTGCTGCCGTCGCCGAGCTGGCCAAAGCCATTGTCGCCCCAGGCCCAGGGTGTTGATGGAACAGCAGCCACGCTTGCGGTCGCGGCCGACCCGCCGACCGGACTCGCCAGAACGCACCCCGCCGCCACCGCCGCTCCGACCCGCCTGACCCAGGACCATGTGGACATCTCGTCCTCCCTCTCGCACCCGGCCGCTCGACCGAATGGGTTGTGGACTGGGCCGAGGCGCAACGCAGAAGCGGATGCTAAGCCCAGCTCGAAATTGACAACGGCGGGTCCCCGACATCACGCGAAGCCCGATCATCGGGCCGCCGGTGCTTTTACGGTCGGCGGCAAGGCAATCGTCGCTAACTCCCGGCACGGCATCACATCCCCTCCCCCAGGCCGCATCGGGTAATCGCGAATTGCACTAACAGTACACCTCGGCAAGTTGTGTCAACGAAGAAGGTTGAAGCCGATGGCTGGGTTGACTGGTCAGGTTTGGCAACTCTCGTTGGGGACGTGCCAGACTGGCTGGCCTCGTCCCTGTACCGCCTGGTCGCATGCCGACCGCTATCGCAAAAGGTCGCCGATCATCTGGCCTGAGAGCAGCGGCTGCCAGCCTACTTCGAGCTGTTTGTGCAGACCTTGTCGGCTCAGCGATCCGGCGAGCTTAGCTGGGCGATCCCCGGATAATGGCGGCGATTGAACGTCGCCAGCCGTTCGCCGTATTGCGCGGCAGATGCGCCGATTAGGGCGTCGCCAAGTTCCAGAGCGTGGCTCCGGCGATATCGCCTAAGGCGCTCCCCGGCCAGCTCGCCAGTGGTGGCATCAATGGTCATAGCGTCCAACCCGGCAAACAGGGCCGCGATCCCCATCTCCTCTCCCGCTCTCATGCCGGCTCCTATCTCAGCTCGGCTTACGGGTGAGTATCGAAGAGCCTCGCCAGTCGATACCTCCGCGGCGACCCAGCGAGCAGTCTGAGCATTGCCACGAAGAACTTCGATAAGCACGTCGGAGTCGAGAAGCATCCCGCAAGCCGGTTGATGCGACTGCCGCGACGTTGGCGCCGTAGGTAAGCATCGGTCTGCCCGAGATCGGTGCGCTCTTTCCATACGCCGAACGCACCAGCGCGGAGCGCTTCGAGGAAGTCCTCTCTGGGGGTCGGCGCGTAACGGGCATCGATCGCCTCGCGGATCAAGTCCGAGACGGTCCGGCGCGTTCGCTTTGCTACGCGATCAAGTTTCCGACGCTGCCGGTCGTCCAAATAGATCTGGGTTCGTCTCATCACGATGTATGCATTATACATCATGATCTAGTCCT
>VBEW01000154.1 GCA_005889225.1 Chloroflexota bacterium
ATCGGCTGGCGCCGATCCTCAGCGAGCCCGACCGAGAACGGCTCGCCACCACCATGGCCCGCGATGTCTTTCAGATTGTCGCCGGCCTGTGGGATTACGGCCGCTTTGTGATTTCAGACGACCCAGACGTCCTGGAGGAAGGACGTCGCTTCGGGCTCGACCCATTGATCGACCGGGTGAGCCAGGGGCAGAGCGCCGCCGTGCAGCAGGGCTTTGCCGCCGCCTGGGAGCGCGGCTATACCGCCGCCCTGACGATCCCGGGGGACGTGCCGGGGGTGACGGTAACGGAGCTCGAGGAGCTCTGCACCTACCGGCCGGAGATCGAGGTGCTACTTGCGCCGGATCGCGATCGTCTTGGGCGTCAAATCCCCGCGGCGGGCGAAACATCGGCTGGCGCCGATCCTCAGCGAGCCCGACCGAGAACGGCTCGCCACCACCATGGCCCGCGATGTCTTTCAGATTGTCGCCGGCCTGTGGGATTACGGCCGCTTTGTGATTTCAGACGACCCAGACGTCCTGGAGGAAGGACGTCGCTTCGGGCTCGACCCATTGATCGACCGGGTGAGCCAGGGGCAGAGCGCCGCCGTGCAGCAGGGCTTTGCCGCCGCCTGGGAGCGCGGCTATACCGCCGCCCTGACGATCCCGGGGGACGTGCCGGGGGTGACGGTAACGGAGCTCGAGGAGCTCTGCACCTACCGGCCGGAGATCGAGGTGCTACTTGCGCCGGATCGCGATCGTCTTGGGACCAATGGCCTGCGGTTGATACCGCCGCACGCCATCACGCTTCGGTTCGGCGAGGATAGCTTCAATCTCCACCGGGCTGAGGCGGTCCGGGCGCATCGCAGCTTCGCCGTGCACGTGGTTGCGGGGCTGGAGCACGACCTGGACCGGCCGGAGGATATCGCGAGTTTCATGCAGCTTGGTCGGGATACGGCGACGCTTCGCCTGCTGCAGGAGTTCACGGCCGCCGAGCGGCTCCTCGCCAGCGCGCCGCCGCTCGCTTGAATCCAGTCTCGATCTTTCCGGTCCCCGGCCTCCCGGAGATCGTTAACGGTGCAGCCCTCGCCACATTGATCCTCGAGGGCGTCCAGCGGCTCGGCCTGTCGCTCGAATCGAGTGACGTGCTGGTCGTGACCCAGAAGGTCGTATCAAAAGCCGAAGGTCGGGTGCGATCCCTCGAGGGCGTGGTCCCGTCTCCGCGCGCGATCGAAATCGGCAATCGCATTGCCTTTGACCCGCGGCATGTCGAAGTCATCCTGTCTGAATCGGTGCGCATCGTTCGGGAGGCCCCCCGCGTCCTGATCACTGAAACGCGCCATGGATTCGTGTGCGCCAATGCCGGCGTCGACCGATCGAATACGGGAGGTCGAGAGTTGCTCGTGCTGCTCCCCGAACGTCCCGACGAGTCGGCGGGCCGGCTGCGGGAGAGCCTGCGAGAGCGTTCGGGCGTCGCACCGGGCGTCGTCATTTCCGATAGCTTCGGCCGGCCCTGGCGCGAAGGTCAGGTCAACGTCGCCATCGGGGCCGCCGGGGTTGTGGCGCTGCGCGACTATCGGGGCCAGCGCGACCCGAATGGCTACGAGCTCCAGGGAACCGAGCTGGGCGTTGTGGACGAGCTCGCTTCCGCCGCTGAGCTGGTCATGCAGACGACCCAGACGTCCTGGAGGAAGGACGTCGCTTCGGGCTCGACCCATTGATCGACCGGGTGAGCCAGGGGCAGAGCGCCGCCGTGCAGCAGGGCTTTGCCGCCGCCTGGGAGCGCGGCTATACCGCCGCCCTGACGATCCCGGGGGACGTGCCGGGGGTGACGGTAACGGAGCTCGAGGAGCTCTGCACCTACCGGCCGGAGATCGAGGTGCTACTTGCGCCGGATCGCGATCGTCTTGGGACCAATGGCCTGCGGTTGATACCGCCGCACGCCATCACGCTTCGGTTCGGCGAGGATAGCTTCAATCTCCACCGGGCTGAGGCGGTCCGGGCGCATCGCAGCTTCGCCGTGCACGTGGTTGCGGGGCTGGAGCACGACCTGGACCGGCCGGAGGATATCGCGAGTTTCATGCAGCTTGGTCGGGATACGGCGACGCTTCGCCTGCTGCAGGAGTTCACGGCCGCCGAGCGGCTCCTCGCCAGCGCGCCGCCGCTCGCTTGAATCCAGTCTCGATCTTTCCGGTCCCCGGCCTCCCGGAGATCGTTAACGGTGCAGCCCTCGCCACATTGATCCTCGAGGGCGTCCAGCGGCTCGGCCTGTCGCTCGAATCGAGTGACGTGCTGGTCGTGACCCAGAAGGTCGTATCAAAAGCCGAAGGTCGGGTGCGATCCCTCGAGGGCGTGGTCCCGTCTCCGCGCGCGATCGAAATCGGCAATCGCATTGCCTTTGACCCGCGGCATGTCGAAGTCATCCTGTCTGAATCGGTGCGCATCGTTCGGGAGGCCCCCCGCGTCCTGATCACTGAAACGCGCCATGGATTCGTGTGCGCCAATGCCGGCGTCGACCGATCGAATACGGGAGGTCGAGAGTTGCTCGTGCTGCTCCCCGAACGTCCCGACGAGTCGGCGGGCCGGCTGCGGGAGAGCCTGCGAGAGCGTTCGGGCGTCGCACCGGGCGTCGTCATTTCCGATAGCTTCGGCCGGCCCTGGCGCGAAGGTCAGGTCAACGTCGCCATCGGGGCCGCCGGGGTTGTGGCGCTGCGCGACTATCGGGGCCAGCGCGACCCGAATGGCTACGAGCTCCAGGGAACCGAGCTGGGCGTTGTGGACGAGCTCGCTTCCGCCGCTGAGCTGGTCATGGGTAAGCTCGATCGGGTCCCGGTTGCCCTGGTGCGTGGGGCTGCAGTGGGGGGCGACGATACCGTCCGCCGATTGCTGCGGGATCCGGCAACCGATCTGTTTCGGTGAGGATCGGCCTGATCGCGGAGGCGTCGGGGGCGGAGGCCGATATGATTTCGCCATGAACGTGCGCGTCGTGCTATTTGCCAAGCCTCGCGAGCTGGTCGGACAGCCCAATATCGATCTGGCCCTGCCGGCGGGCGCCACCGCCGCCGATGCCTGGGGCCAGCTCAGCACCCGCTACGATCTTGGCCCGCTTCCGCGGTCGTTTCGCTGCGCTGTCAACTCCGAGTACGCCGGATGGGACGATCCCCTGAAGGATGGCGACGAGCTGGCCGTGATTCCACCGGTAAGTGGTGGCGCCATCGGCGAGCGCCGTGGCATCGTAACGCTGCGCGATGTTCCGCTCGACCCAAGCGCCATTGCCGAAGGGATCCGCAGCGGCGCCGAGGGTGCGCTGGTCGTGTTCGAGGGGATTGTCCGCTCGCACTCACGCGGCAAGCAGGTCCGCGCCCTGGTCTACGAGGCCTACGGCTCGATGGCCATCAGGCAAATGGAGGACCTCGCGGACCAGGCTCGCCGTCGCTGGCCGATCCTGGACCTGGCGATCGTCCATCGTACCGGCACGCTTCAGGTGGGGGAGGTGAGCGTAGTGATCGCCGTGGCGGCGTCCCACCGAGGAGAGGCGTTCGATGCCTGTGAGTGGCTGATCGACGAGCTCAAGCACACGGTACCGATCTGGAAGAAAGAGGTCTATACGGAAGGGGAGGCCTGGATCGACGACCGTCCGTAAGGCCCCGCCGCAAGACGCGGGATAGAATACGGGCCGACGCGGGAGTAGCTCAGCTGGTAGAGCGCCTGCCTTCCAAGTAGGTGGTCGCGGGTTCGAGTCCCGTCTCCCGCTCCACACACCCGCTCCATACACCTGCTCCGTGGGCATCAGACTAGGCAATCTGTTCGATGTAGGGTTGCCACGCCGATCCAGGGCTGAAAGCGACGATTGAGCCGGGTGCATCCGCTCCCGGGCGCCTGCGCGACGCTCCTCCTTCGCCGGAGCTGACGTCTCAGTGAATCCGGTCGTATCCGCACAAATACCAAGGTCGGTACCGGGTTGGTACCGGTTTTGAGGATACAGCCGCTGGGCTGGTACTTTCCTCGGTTTCGCCCGCCGTCAACCGGCCGTATGCTCGCGAGCACCGGACGCACGCAAGGCTTTGCTATCGGAGAGGAGGAACCATGAAAAAGCGCACAGGAATCGCGGCGTCGGCCGTCGCGACGCTAGCTCAGGCGGGGCCCCGCCGGCCCTATCGGCGTTCGCGAATCAGTCGCCGCTGGTAGAGCACGTCGTGCCGCCGTTGGCTACCGACCCGAGGATCGCACAGGCATTCGATGACCATTCCGCCTGGTTTAACAGCAGTGCCAGAACGAACCACCAGCTGTTCCTGTACTTGCCGGGTACCGATGGCGTCCCGGGGAATGCTTTGCTCATTCAGGAGATGGCGGCGCGGCTTGGCTACCACGTCATTGGGCTGATGTACCCGGATGCCGCACCCGCGAATTTCGCGAGTATCGTGCCTGCATGTGCCGCCCAGCCCGACGGGAACGCCTGCGACTATGCCACTCGTTTGGAGATCCTGACTGGCACGGCCCAGACTGGCAGCGTGATGAACGTCGGCGTGGCGGACGGCATCGCAAACCGATTGACCACGGTCCTCGAGTACCTTGACGCCAACTATCCGGCTGAGGGATGGTCACAGTTCCTGGCAGATGGCAAGCCACGCTGGTCCGCAATCGCAGCGACCGGGCTTTCCCTGGGCGGCGGCGAAGCCGCGTTTATTGGAGCGCTCCACGTTCTGGCACGCGTGGTGATGTTCTCAGCTATTACCGCAAACTACGGAGGGCGGCCACCCACTTGGGAGTCGACCTCCCATCTGACTCCCACCGATCGTTACTGGGACTTGGCACACGACCAGGATCCCGCTTACCCGCACATCCTCCTGAGCTGGGCGGCCTTGGGCTTGGACGCCTTCGGCAGCCCGCCGGAGCAGGTAGAAAATAGCCAGCCACCATACAGCTCCACGCATGAGCTCTTCACCGACCTGAGGCCACAGCGGGAAGACTACAAGGCGGCGCATCCGTCCACGGTCATCGACTTTTACACGCCGCTCAACAAGGACGGTACGCCGACGCTCGGCGACGCCTGGCAATACCTCATGACGGCGCATTGAAGCGGTGAATCAGCTAGCGTAACAGCGCCGCGGTAGTGTGTCGCTCCTTCAGTTACGCGCGGAGCTCGCATCGATCTGCCGCCGGTAGACGAACACGTAATAGCGCTGCTGCTGGCCGCCGAGGGGTAGGAGGACGGCAGTAAGGGCCACGGGAGCGCCGAAGGCCCCGAGCCCCATCAGGAGATCTCGCCTGCGCGGAGGCATTAGCTGCACGGTCATAGTGTGGACGACCCTGTGCCATCATGTTGGCCAACCGAGCAAGCACGATGGCCACTCAGACGTCGGCGAGACCGTCCGTCCCGAAATCCCGTCCTGCCAGGGGTCATGCGAGCACCCGGTTCGACTGGGCGATGGCCATCCTGTCGACGGTCCTGGTCGGCGGCTTTTATCTCGACCTGTGGGCACATGCCCACGGACGCACCGACAACACCTTCTTTACACCCTGGCACGCGGTCCTGTACTCGATGCTGGCGGCCGTCGGCGCCTTTCTGTCAGTTACGGCATGGCGCCGGTGGCATCGCGGCGCGCCGTGGTGGGAGAGCCTGCCCGCCGGCTACGGCCTGTCCCTCGTCGGTGTCGCCCTCTTTGCCTTAGGCGGCGGCGCCGACCTCATCTGGCACGTGCTCTTCGGCGTGGAGTTCAGCGTCGACGCCCTGCTCAGTCCGACGCACCTGGTACTTGCCTGTGCTGGTGTGCTGATCGTGACCGGATCGCTTCGTTCGGCGTGGCGTGACCCGGCGCGAGGAACCCGCCAGTGGCCCGCCCGGATTCCCGCGGTGCTCTCACTCGGCCTGGTGCTATCGATCTTCACCGGGTTCACCCAGTTCGTCCATCCGCTGGTCGACCCATGGGCTGAAGCCAGCCCGACCTCCTCCACGTCCCAGACCGAGATCTACCTGGTGGGTGCCGATGGGGCACGCGAGACCCGGCTGACCATCAGCCGCGGCGCCTCTGACGGAAGTCCGGCATTCTCGGCCGGTGGAGCCTTCATCGTCTTTACGCGCATGCGGCCCATTACAGGCCGGGATCCAATCGGTGACGTTTTCCGCATGGCTGCCGATGGCTCGGACGTGACGCGCCTCACGCGCGCCTCGCGCTGGTACCTCGGTCCGATCCCTTCCCCGGACGGCGAGTCGGTTGGCGTCACCTTCTTCCGCGCGGACACCCGGAAATGGACGATCGGCCTGCTCCCGGCCGCCGGAGGCGATCCGCGCCTCCTGACGGACGGAAGGTCCAATGACATCCTTGATGGGTTTTCTCCGGATGGGACGCGAGTGCTCTTTCATTCGGATCGGGACGGGGAGCATCAGATCTACACGATTGGCGTCGACGGCGGCGGGCGGACCAAGGTGACCAGCGGCTCGGCCAACTGGGGTGGCTCCTGGTCGCTGGATGGCCGGACCATCGCGTTCAATTCGAACCGCACCGGCCGGTTGCAGATCTACACCATGTCGCCGGACGGTTCCAATCAGCGGCGGCTGATCACCTCCAGCGCCGACGACTGGCTGCCATCCTGGTCACCCGAGGGTACGAAGATCGCCTTCAACTCCAACCGTGGTGGGCACACCCAGGTTTACGTCGCGCACGCCGATGGTACCGGTCAACAGAATGTTGTGCAGAACGGCGGCATGCAGCTGGACGCCTGGGCGCCGGGCTGGTCCGCCGATGGCCGCCAGCTCGTCTACGCCGCCAGCACGAATCCCCCGGCGGACGCGACCCCCTTTGTGCGCCAGGCGCTGGGCGCCGCCGGGATCATCGTGCAAGCAGCACTGCTGATCGGGATCCTGCTACTCGGGCTGCGAGGCGGGACGCTGCCAGTGGGCAGCCTGACGTTGATCATCGGCCTCAATGCCGTCCTGCTCAGCGTGATACAGGATCAGTACCGTTTGATTCCCGGCGCGATCCTGGCGGGTGTGCTGGGCGACATTGTGCTCTGGCGGCTCAAGCCGAGGATCGCCGAGCGCCGCTCGATCCGGCTATTCGGTGCCGCCATTCCGGTGATTGTCTACGCCTGCTACTTTCTCTCGCTGCAGGTCACCACAGGCATTGGCTGGTCGATCCATCTCTGGCTGGGAACCATTGTCGTAGCGGGGGTGATCGGCCTCTTGATGAGCTACCTGGTGGTGCCACCAGGTGGTGCCGGGCCTCCTGTTCGGGCCTGATAGAGTCCAGCCGATGGCGGCCGGTACCGAAATCCCTGTTTCCGAACACCTGTCGAAGATCCCGGCAGCCGTGCGCCCGACGGTGAAGGCCGCGCGCCAGCTGGTCAAGTCCGTCGCCCCCAAAGCCAGCGAGATCTCCTATCGGAGCGAGCCACCGCGATCGAGTCGAGCGATGTGGAAGATCGCTCGCTACGCCATCGACCGAGCGAATGTGGTCGGGATCGGCACGTTCCCGAATCACGCGACGCTGTGGTTCTACCGCGGACGTGAGCTGGACGACCCGAGCGGGCTGTTGGAGGGCGGCGGAAAGGATTCTCGCTTCGTGAGGCTGCGTTCGCCCGCCGACGCCGAGCGCCCGGTGGTCAAGCGGATGGTTCGGGAAGCGTTCCGGCTTGCCGGCACGCCGAGCGGAAGCTGAGAAGAGCAGTGCCCCCCGATGCGATCAGGCCGGAGCCGGGCGGGGTGCCACCTGCCGTGCGGGCACAGCTGCTGGCGACCGAGCATTGGAGCTTGCTCGCCACGCGCAGCACGACGCAGAGTGAGGTCCTGAGCCGAATCACGACCTTTCTGATGCTGGTCTCGTCCAGCATCGTCGGCCTGGCGTTGATCGGGCAGGTCACGCGGTTCGACGGACGTTTCATCGCCTTCGCCCTGGTGCTCCTGGGAATGCTCGTGGTCATCGGCACGCTGACCCAGATGCGGGTGGGCACCGCGGCGATCGAGGATCTCGCCCACGTGATCGGCATGAACCGGCTGCGCGCCGGCTACGTCGAGCTCGATCCGGCGATCGAGCGGTACTTCGTGACCTCGGCGCACGACGACGACCGTAGCGTGTGGCAGACCTACAACCATCTCGCCAGGCCGAGAGCCATTTTGCAGCCGCTTGCCAGCAGCGGCACGTTCATCACGTTCGTGACCGCCGGCTTGACCGGGGCGTTCGGCGCGCTGGTCGCCGTGGCCCTCAACGCATCCGGCCCAGTGATTGGCGTCGTGGCGGCGGCCTGCGGCGTGGCGTACTTTGCGCTTTCGGTGCTGTCCGGATTGCGCCAGGTCCGGCAGCTCGGACGGCGCTCGGTCCTGTTCCCCGCGGCCGTCCCCGGCAGTGGGAGCCGGAGCGACCAACCGGCTGGTTAGCCGCCGGAGTCGGGACGGCTAGCCGCACAGGTCGACATGGCGGACGGCCAGCACCGCGGCCGTCGCGTCGATCAGCCGTGACCGGGCAAGCGTGCCGTTGGCCACGGCCGCGACGATGGCGGAGCGGATGGCGAAGGTCTGCGAGACGGTGGCCGACGAGGTGGACGGGAGGCCGAACATCACCATGTCGGCTCCAGCTTTCAGGGCCTGCACCGCTGCCGCCGGAACCGTAAAGCCGGCCGCCGCGATGGCGCCGGCCGAGAGCGAGTCGGTTATCACGAGGCCGTGGAACTGGAGCGTGATCGTAAGTTCCGCCATGGCGTCTGGCGAGAGACTCGCCGGTAGGGTTGTTAACCCGGGAACCGTCGCGTTCGACACCATGACGGCGGGGGCGCCGGCGGCGATGGCCGCGGCGAACGGAGGGATGGCGACTTGCTGCAGCGTGGTCCACGGCAGCGTCTGCGCGGAGCCATTGTCGGTGTTGCCCGTCGACCCGCCCAGCCCCGGAAAGTGCTTCAGGACGGGGATGACGCCGGCCGACCGCAGGCCGTTCATGAACGCGATACCGTCCTTCGAGACAACGGCCGTATTCCCGCTGAAGGAGCGCCATCCGTCCGGGTTCGTCCCGCTGGGCGCCGCGTTGGTGCCGTCGACGTCGATAACAGGCGCGAGGTCCATGTTGACTCCATCGGCGGACATCTTGCTGCCGACCTGCGTGACGGCCGCCTGGATCTGGGCGGCCGACCAGTTGGAGCCCATCCACGCCGGCCAGGGCAGCCAACCCACCAGGTTGGCCATCCGTTGCACGCCGCCGCCCTCTTCGTCGGTCATCACGAGCAGGCCAATCTGGCCCGGCACATGCGTCTTGATGGACGCCAGCTGCGCGCCCAGGTTCGCGGGCGCCGATGCGCCGAACAGGAGGAGGCCACCCGCTCCGGCGCTGACTTCCTGCAGGGCGTCGCTCGGACTTGCCTCTGAAACCGGTACGGCGATGGTCAGCATCGCGAGCCGCGAGTCGTCCCAGGCAGCCAGCTGAGATAGGTTGGTGCAGACGACAGCTGGGCTCGCTGTGGCGGAGGAAGCCGGCGTAGACGTCGGGCTCGGGGAAGGGGTGGCGGCCGCGGTCGGCGCCGGAGTCGGGAAGGGCGTCGGTCGAGGCTCCGAAGTCGGTGTCACCGTCGGGGTAACGGCTTCATTTGCAGCCGTGCTCGATCTCGGAGATGTCGGCCTGCCGACAGTCGGTGTCGCCGTGGGAGCATTCGCCCGCACTACCGCTCCACACGCGGACAAGGCGGCAACGGCCAGCACGAGCAGAGTCGCGCGCCGGCCGCCACGCATCACCAGCACAACGGTCGAGGTTGAGGTTGGTTATGAGTGCGCTCGTAACGGTTTTATCCGCGATGATCCAAATGTCCATCATTGCTTGGAGTCGTCATCGCTCTGTGACACTGACCTGGCTGGGAGTGAGCGATGATACATTGTTGACAGGACATATGTTGCTAGAGTAATATGTGGCCGTGCCGGATGTCTTCCAGATCCTGGCCGACCCGACCCGCCGCCGCCTCGTCGAAGCGCTCCAGACCGGCGAACACTCGGTGAGCGAACTGGTCGAGGTGGTGGACATCGGCCAGCCGGGTGTCTCACGGCAGCTTGCCATCCTGCAGGAGGCTCGGTTCGTGGTCGTCCGCCCGGAGGGCCGGCGCAGACTCTACGCGCTCCGCCCGGAGCCGTTCCAGGAACTGAGCGATTGGATGATGGGCTACCGTGGGATGTGGGAGGCGAGGCTCGACAGGTTTGCCACAGAACTCGATCGACGGCGCAGGACCCGACCGAAGCACAAGGAGGAGCACAAATGAGTCAAGCCAGTACCCGGACGGCGACCGTTACCACCCAGCCGCAGGTGCAAAGTGTCAGGCCGTCCCTGACGTTCAAGAGCGGCACCGAGGAGGCCATCAATTTCTACGTCTCGCTGATCAAGAATTCCAGGATCCTGAGCCTGCTTCGCAGCGACGGCAATGGCCCAATTCCCAAAGGCAGCGTGCTGCACGCCAGCTTTCTCCTCGACGGCCAGGAGTACACCGCCTTTGACGGGGGAGAGCCTTTTGCGTTCACCGAAGCCTTTTCGTTCGTCGCGACCTGTGCGACCCAGGAGCAGATCGACGAGATCTGGACGCGACTGACAGACGGTGGCGAACCAGGACCGTGTGGCTGGCTCAAGGATCGCTTCGGCGTATCGTGGCAGGTCGTTCCGGCTGCGCTGGGAGAGATGCTGGCCAACCCGGCAAAGGGGAACTCCGCAAAAGTCGTGGAGGCCCTGTTGAAGATGGGCAAGCTCGATCTCGCCGCGCTCGAGCGCGCGTACCGGAGCGGCTCCTAGGTTGGCGTCGGAGGCGCAGGGTACCCGCAGAAAAGTCGTCATCGAGCGCACCTTCAACGCGCCCATCGAGGAGGTCTGGGAGCTCTGGACCACCAGCGACGGGATCGAATCGTGGTGGGGCCCAGAAGGGTTCGCCGTCAAGGTCCACCGGCTGGAGCTTCGGCCGGGCGGCGAACTCACCTACGCGATGACCGCGACCGCTCCCGAACAGATGGAGTTCTTGAAAAAGGCAGGGATGCCGCTGACGCAGGAGGCGCGGTTGACCTACACGGAGGTGTTGCCCCCCAAGCGGCTTGCCTTCACCCAGATGGCCGACTTCATCCCCAACGTCAAGCCCTACGAGGTGGCGATGAGCGTCGAGCTCGACACGGTCCCAGAGGGCGTGAGGATGATCCTGACCCTGGACGCGATGCACGACGAGCAGTGGACGCGGCTGGCGGTCATGGGATGGGAGAGTGAGCTCGACAAGCTGGCCAAACGCCTCAGGCCGGTCTCAGCCGAGGGCCGGTAAAATCTCCTTGCGCGTCGATTGGTCAGCAGCGTTTGATCGGAGGAAGGCATGAGTGGCGTACGGGTACTGGTCGGGACGCACAAGGGTGCGTTCGTCTTGACGGCGGACGAAAAGCGCCGAGCCTGGAATGTCGACGGACCCCATTTCGCCGGATGGGACGTTTACCACCTCAAAGGATCCCCCGCCGATCCGAACCGCATCTACGCGTCGCAAACCACCGGATGGCACGGGCAGGTAATCCAGCGGTCCAGTGACGGCGGCAAGACCTGGGAGCCGCTCGACAACAAGTTCGTCTACGAGGGCGAGCCGGGCACGCATAAGTGGTACGACGGCACACCTCGCCCCTTCGAGTTCAAGCGGGTCTGGCATCTCGAACCCTCACTGACCGACCCGGACACGGTCTACGCCGGCGTTGAAGACGCCGCCATCTTCCGCACGACCGACGGCGCCAAAAGCTGGCAGGAGCTTCCCGGCCTGCGCGGCCACAAATCGGCGCCCGACTGGCAACCCGGCGCCGGTGGTATGTGCCTGCACACGATCATCCTGGACCCCACCAATCCGCAGCGGATCTTCGCGGCGATCTCGGCGGCCGGCGCGTTCCGGAGTGACGACGCCGGCAAGACCTGGCGCCCGATCAACCACGGCCTGCGGTCGGAGGGCATCCCCGATCCCGATGCCGAGGTGGGGCACTGCGTCCATCGGATCGCGATGCACCCCTCGCGTCCCAACGTGCTGTTCATGCAGAAGCACTGGGACGTGATGCGCAGCGAAGATGCCGGCGACTCCTGGCACGAGATCAGCGGCAACCTGCCGTCTGACTTCGGGTTCCCGATTGATGTCCACCCCCACGAACCGAACACAATCTATGTCGTCCCCATCAAGAGCGACACGGAGCACTTTCCGCCGGAAGGAAAGTTGCGCGTCTATCGCAGCCGGAATGGCGGAAACGAGTGGGAGGCGCTGACCAAGGGTTTGCCGCAGAGCGATTGCTACCTCAACGTCTTGCGCGACGCGATGGCGGTGGACGCGCTGGATCCCGGTGGCGTCTACTTCGGCACCTCGGGTGGACAGGTCTACGCATCAG
>VBEW01000155.1 GCA_005889225.1 Chloroflexota bacterium
CTGAACTTGGGGTTAAGGTGTCGGGGGGCAACCAAACGTTCGGTCACCGAACCTCCGTAGAATATATGGACACTCTGGAAACAACACCGCCATCGAACGGCTCGAAAGGGGAGAGAACGTTATCAGCCAGCCCGGCGGCTGGTGTTCCCCGAACAGCGCGTGCTGCGATTGAGATTCTGAAGGTTTCGGCGACCTCGAAACCGGTGGCCGTCGCGGGCGCGATCGCCGGCGTGGTCCGCAGTCAGAGCCGGGTGGAAGTCCAGGCGATCGGCGCCGGCGCCATCAACCAGGCCGTCAAGGCGATCGCCATCTCGCGCGGTTACGTGGCGGCCGGCGGCTTCGACCTGGTCTGTATTCCATCGTTCATCGACATCTCCATCGACGGTGAGGAGCGGACCGGGATCCGTCTGCTGGTCGAGTCCCGCTAAACTCGGTCGGTGCCTGAGTCGACCGCCCCGCCGAGGCTACGAGTTCCCGGCGCCCCCCTAACCTTCGAAGCGCGCAGTTTTTCACGCCCACGACCCAACGGGCATAAGCGCCCGCCATCCGGCCAACGCTTCCACCTCTGGGTGAGCGGCTGCCAGATGAACGAGTCGGACGCTGACTACCTGACCCAGGGGATGACGGCCGCCGGCTTTACGGCGGTCGCCGACCTCGACCAGGCGGATATCGCAATCCTGGTCACCTGCTCCGTGCGACAGAACGCCGAGCAGAAGGCGTATGGCAGGTTTCGCGAGCTGAAGGCCTGGAAGTGCGCCCGCCCGGGTCGCGCTATCGCCATGACCGGCTGCATGGCGAACAAGGAAAAGGACCGGCTGTATGAGCGCTTGCCCGACCTCGATTACCGGTTCGACATGCGGCAGTACGAGGCATTCATCCAGGATCTGCAGGGTGAATACGAGACCGATCCCGCCCAGACCGGCGGGGCCGTGCTCCAGCACGGGCTGACCGCATACGTCCCGGCGATCTTCGGCTGCAACGAGGTCTGTAGTTTCTGCATCGTCCCGTTCGTCCGCGGGATCGAACGCAGCCGCCCACTCGACGATGTGGTGGAAGACGTTCGCCGGTTCGCCAGGCAGGGCGTGCGAGAGGTGACCTTGCTCGGCCAGACCATCAACTCGTACCGCGACCCGGAGAGCGGAGCGCGCCTGGCCCATTTGCTGGAGGCCGTCGAGCGGGTGCCCGGAATCTGGCGGGTCCGCTTCCTGACCTCGCATCCACGCCATGTTCACGACGATCTGCTCTTCGCGATCCGCGATCTGCCGCGCGTCTGCGAGCACCTGCATCTGCCGTTCCAATCCGGCGATGACGCGATCCTCAAACAAATGCGCCGCCGCTACACGATCGAGGAATATCGCGCCATCATCGCCCACGCCCGGTCATTGGTCGCGGACCTCTCGGTTTCTACGGACGTGATCGTTGGCTACCCGGGGGAGACGGAGGAGCAGTTCCAGCGCACGCTCGAGCTGCTCGAGGAGATCAAGTTCGATGTCGTGCACATTCAAGGTTTTTCCCCGAGGCCGCGCACTACGGCCGCCCGGCAGCCGGACGACGTGCTGCCTGCAGAAAAGAAGCGCCGCATCAACGTGCTGCTGGACGCGCAGCGACGGATTGCGGAAGACGCGAATCGTCGCTGGCTGGGTCGGACGGTCGAGGTGCTGGTGGAGCGCGCTGCGGATGGCGAGTTCAGCGGCCGCACCCGCCAGAACAGGGTCGTCCTTGGGGCCGCGCCGCTCGGCGCCGAAGCGGGCACCGTGCGACTGGTCCACGTCGAGCAGGCCACGGCCTGGCAGTTGAAAGGCCAGGCCCTCAACTAGGGCCACAGCGCTGAAGCCGGCCCCCGTCCTCGAGCAGTACCTGAGGGTGAAGCGCGAACACCCGGATGCGATCGTGCTGTTTCGGCTGGGCGATTTCTACGAGACCTTCGGTGAGGATGCCGAGCGGGTCGCGCCGCTGCTCGGTATCATGCTGACCTCGCGGGAATTGGGCAAGGGCCAGCGGTTGCCGCTGGCCGGCGTGCCGTATCACGCGTTCGAAAGCTACGTCGGCAAGCTCCTCAAGGCTGGACTCCGGGTGGCGCTCTGCGACCAGGTCGAAGAGGCCGGCGCGTCGCGCGGGCTGGTCCGGCGCGAAGTCGTTCGCGTCCTGACCCCGGGGACCGTCGTCGAGGACGCCTTCCTGGAGGGGGGCGCCAACTACGCCGTCGCTATCTGCCTCCGGTCGCACTTCCACGGGATCGCGGCCATCGACTGCTCGACCGGGGAACTGGCCTTATTGCGAATCGAGCCGACCGACGAAGCGCTGCGCGATGAACTCGCTCGCTTGCGCCCGGCGGAGCTGGTCGCCGCGGAAAGCGATCAGCCTCGACTGGTAGATCTCGTCGGCAGTACGCCGGTCCGCTGGGTCGACGCCCAGGACTTTGACGCGCGCGCCGCCGTTGGCCGGCTCTTGACGATGCTTGGGGTGGAGACTCTCGCCGCCTTCGGCTGTGATGAGTGGCCAGAAGCGCTCGCCGCAGCTAACGCGGTGCTACGCCACGTGGAACGCGCGCGCCTGCAACTCAGCCCGGGGATGCTGCGATTGCATGCCGAGCATCCCCAGGCCTTCATGCACCTTGATCCACCGACCCGCCGTAGCCTTGGACTGTCCGCCGACCGGCTGGGAACCGCCGATGACCTGGCCGGCTTGATCGTCCGGGAAACGGCTACGGCGATGGGCGCGCGCGAGCTTCGACGCTGGCTCGATCAACCGCTCCGTGGCCGCGAGCGACTCGAGGAACGCCTGGATCGGGTCGCCGTGCTCCTCGACGATCCGCTGGCTCGCGGCCGGTTGCAGGCCGAGTGCCGCGGCCTGCCCGACCTGGAGCGGATCACCGCGCGCATCAGCCAGGGCTACGCGACACCGCGCGATCTGCAGGCGCTGCGCACGTCCCTCGTCGCGCTGCCGGGCATCCGGCGCATCGCGGCGCAGTGGCCGGAGCTCGCCGCCCCACTGCCCCCTCCGTCCCTCGAGGAGGTTGCGCGCGACCTGGCCAACGCCTTGATGGACGAGCTACCCGCCACCCTCAAGGATGGCGGCGTTTTTCGGCCTGGTTTCGACGCCGAACTCGACGGCATTCGGACGGGCTCGAGTGCAGCCCGCGACTGGATCGGCGGCCTCGAGCAAGCCGAACGACAGCGGACCGGGATCCGGTCATTGAAAGTCGGCTTCAACCAGGTGTTCGGCTATTACCTCGAGGTGAGCCACGCCAACCGGGAGCCGATCCCGCCGGAGTATGTCCGAAAACAGACGCTGGTCAATGGCGAGCGGTACATCACACCGGAGCTCAAAGAAAAAGAGACGCTGGTCCTCAACGCGAAGAGCGCGATGGTGGCGCGCGAGCACGAGCTCTTCGCCGAACTGTGCCGGCGGATCACCACGGCAGGCAGCGACCTGCTCGACGCCGCGGCATGGCTCAGCCAGCTCGACGCGGTCGCCGCGCTGGCCACCGTCGCGGGAAGGCATCGCTGGGTGCGTCCGGTCCTTCGCGTTGAGCCCGGCATCGAGATCATCGGTGGGCGCCATCCGCTGGTAGAGGAAGCCCTGGGACCGGGCCGCTTCGTGCCAAACGACGTTCGTCTTGGCCCGGATTGCACCATCGTGCTCCTGAGCGGACCGAACATGGCCGGCAAGTCCACGTATCTCCGGCAGGCCGGGATCATCGTCCTCCTGGCCCAGGTCGGCAGTTTCGTCCCCGCCGAGCGCGCCGTGATTGGCCTCTGTGATCGCATCTTTACTCGGGTCGGCGCCCACGACGAGCTGGCGCGCGGACTCTCCACCTTCATGGTGGAGATGGTGGAGACCGCCCACATCCTGGCCCATGCGACGCCGCGGAGCCTGCTGATTTTCGACGAGGTGGGGCGTGGAACCAGCACCTACGACGGAGTCAGCATCGCCCAGGCCATCCTCGAATACCTGCATGACGCTCCCCAGTTGCGCTCGCTCACCTTGTTTGCGACGCACTACCACGAGCTGACCGCGCTGGCCCAGCGTCTCCCCCGGCTGCGCAACTTTCGGATGGAGGTGCGCGAGGAAGGGGAGCTGGTCATCTTCTTGCACCAGGTGGTCGAAGGTGGCGCGGACCGCAGCTACGGCATTCATGTCGCGGAGCTGGCCGGCTTGCCGCGCCAGGTCGTAGTGCGCGCCCGCCAAGTGCTCTCCGAGCTCGAGGGTCAGCGGCCCCTCGAACGGCCGGCCGCCAGCGCCCAGCTGAGCCTGCCACTCGATCACCCGGTGGTTGCGGAGTTGAAGCAGCTTGACCTGGAACGCCTCTCGCCGCGAGAGGCGCTGGAAAAGCTCTACGCCTGGCAGGGGAAACATGTCGCGCCCTGAGGTTGGGATCGAGCCGGGCCAGCGAATCGCGATTCTTTCCGCGGCGGTCGCCGACGGCATCGCCGCCGGGGAAGTCGTCGACCGGCCGGCCGCTGTGGTCAAGGAGCTGGCCGAGAACGCGATCGATGCCGGCGCCGCCCGGATCGACGTCCGGGTCGAAGCCGCCGGCCAGGGCTTGATCGAGGTAGTGGATGACGGCCACGGCATACGCCCGGTAGACCTGCCGGTCGCGTTCGCGCGGCATGCCACCAGTAAGCTGCGCGCGCTCGACGACCTGCGTTCGATCCGAACCCTCGGCTTTCGCGGCGAGGCGCTGGCCAGCATTGCCGCCGTCGCCGAGGTCGAGGCGGTCAGCCGGAGCCGCGATGGGGGAGGGGGGTTCCGGGTCCGTATCCACGGTGGGGAGTTGCTCACCGCTGAGCCGGCCGGCTGTTCGGCCGGCACCCGGCTCACCGTCGAGCGATTGTTTTTCAATACCCCGGCCCGCCTGAAGTTCCTGAAGCAACCGGCGACGGAAAATGCCGTGATCAGCCGGCTGGTCGGTGAGCTCGCCCTCGGCAATCCGACCATTGCCTTTAGCCTCGAGGTCGACGGCCGTCGCGTGATCGAGACGCCGGGCATCGGTGATCTCCGCGCCACCTTCGCGGCGGTCTACGACAGCGAGACGGCCACGGCGATGCTGGCCGTCGACGAGTCAAGCGTGCGCGGGTTGATCAGCCCGCCCGCCCTGCATCGCGGCACCCGGGATCACGTCGTCGTCCTGGTCAACGGCCGTCGGATTCAACATCGCAACCTGGTGTTCGCTATCGAGCAGGCCTATCGCGGTCTGCGCGAGCCCGATCGTTTTCCACTGGCCGTGCTGAATGTGCTCGTCGATCCGGCCGAAGTCGATGTCAACGTGCATCCGACCAAGCGCGAGGTTCGCTTCCGAAACGAAGGGGCCGTCTTTGCGGCGCTCGAACGGGCCTGCTACCGCGCCCTCCGGCAGAGTCCGCTGTACGAGTTGCAGGCGAGCGCCGGCGGGCCGCTGCTCGAGCTACGGGAGACTGCCATCGTTTCCAGCGCGCCGGTCACCTCCCACCCTCCTCCGCAGGGGGAGAAGGGACTTGACGGCCCGCGACTGCCACCGCTGACGTACGTGGGCCAGCTGCTCAATGGCTACCTGGTCGCAGAGGCTCCCGATGCCGTGGTCTTGATCGACCAGCACGCCGCCCATGAGCGCGTGCTGTTCGACCGGATCTTGCAGCGACTCGAGGGAGGAGAGCCCGCCAGCCAGTTGCTGTTGATCCCGCACGACCTGGACCTGACACCGGCCCAGCTGGCCGCCTTCCAGCAGCAGGCGTCGTGGCTGCAGGTGCTCGGTTTCGAGGGCGAGCTGTTCGGGCCGCACACCATCCGCCTGCGGGCGGCGCCGAGCGACATGCCGGAAGGGCGCGTGCAGCGGGTTCTCGACTTGATCCTGACCGACCTGGCCGGCGACCGCACCCCTGACCGGCGACTGCGGGAGACTGCCGCCTTGATCGCCTGTCACAGTGCCGTCCGCTTCGGTGATGCTATGAGCCCCGAGGCGGCGCGTCAGTTGCTCAGCTCGCTGGCCCTCACGGCGGAGCCGATCAGCTGTCCCCACGGCCGGCCGACGACGCTGATTCTTCCGGATGACCAGTTGAGGCGGCTGTTCAAACGCCCCTAGGCAATCACCGCGTGGTCGCGATCGTGGGTCCCACGGCGAGCGGGAAGACCGC
>VBEW01000035.1 GCA_005889225.1 Chloroflexota bacterium
AGACGCCCACGTGCACGGAAAGTTCCCGTAGCAGCCGGCGCAGGTCAGAGGTGCGGTCGCGAGCCGAGCCACGTAATCCTGAGATCGTGGGCGGCGAGCGGCCGGCCCGGAGGCCTGCGCCGGCTACGCCGTCGACCTGTCAGCGGCTGGCAGCTCCCGTCCGTTCGAAGGCGTTGACGGGCTTCAGAACCTGGACTTTGACGGGCGCGGCTTCCCGGGCGAACGTCTCGGCGTCTGACGCTACTCCCACAACGAATCCGTAGTGGTTTGGCACAGCCAGTTGTGGCTTGATTTTCTTTACCACCCCGGCCGCCTCGGACGCGTTCATGACGTAGGGATCGCCGCCGATACAGATCAGCGCCACGTCGGTCTTCACCTGCTCGATGTCGGGGTTCGGATCCCCGTCGCCCGAGAACCAGTAGCGGTGGCCGTCGAGGCTCAGGATGTACCCGACCCAATTGTTGCTCTTGGGATGGGTCTCGAGCCGATGCTCGACCGTGCTGTAGGCGGGTACCGTCTGGACCTTGATCCCGGCGACGTCCAGCGACTCGCCCGGCTTGATCGCCTTCACGTTGCCCTTGAGCTTGTCCGCAACGTCGCGAGGGGCCACGAACTGGGTCGTGTTCTTACGGATCTTTGCGATGTCCGCCGGCTCGAAGTGATCGGCGTGGGCATGGGTGATGAAGACCACGTCGGCGGGCTCTTCCTTGTCGGGTAGGCCCCAGGGATCGATGTAGACCGTGATCCCCTCACCCTTCCACTTATAGGCGGACTGCTTGTACCAGGTGAACTTCTCGAGCATGGCAACCTCCTTCTGGGGGCTCGCGTCGCCCAGAAGTTCTAGGTTACCCGGTCAGGCGCCGAAGACCTGGACCACCAGCTGGCGGTCGCGGCCCCGGTCGAGCTCGAGCAAGAAAATCCGCTGCCACCGGCCGAGGTCGAGGCGGCCCTCGGCGACCGGAATACTCTCACTGCTGCTGAGCAGCAGGTGCTGGCAGTGGGCATGGCCGTTGGCACACTCGTCAGGGTCCATCTCACCGGTCCGGCGGCTCAAGTCGTTGTGCTGGTAGACGCCGGCGGCGGCCGCAAGGCGCTCCAGCACGCCACCCATGTCCTGGAGCAGGAGCGGCTCGTTCTCCTGCAACACCACGGCGGCGGTCGTGTGCTTCGAAAACGCGGAAACCCACCCCTGCGAGATCCGCGATCGCCGCACGACGGCCGCGACCTCGTCGGTCACGTCGAGGAATTCACGGGCTGCGGTAGTGCGTAAGGCGAGCGTTTCGGCCCACAGCGTGAGGCCCCCGATTCGGCGAACCCGGGCGCCAGCCTGGTCGTCGGTCTCATCGAGCAGGCGGAAGGCCGGATTGGACGCGTTACCCATTCCAGCTCAGCTCCTTTAGCGCGGCACACGTGTGCCGTCGCGTTGCACTTCCGATGCTGCGCCGGGAACGTTGCGGCGACCGTTACAAACGGCCGCGGGGTGTTACCGTCTCGTCGCGCGGACCTTGTCGAAGCAATCGCTGCAGTAGACCGGCCTGCCCATAGTGGGAGTAAATGGCACCTGGGCGGGCTTGCCGCACTCGGCGCAAATCACTTCATGGAGCTCTTTGGCGCGGCCGGTGCCCCGCACGTTGCGGTTGATCGATCGGCAGTCGGGACAGCGGGACGGTTCGTGCTGGAATCCCTTGGCGGAATAAAACTGTTGCTCACCGATGGTGAAGATAAAGTTGAGACCGCAATCACGGCACGTCAAAGTCTTGTCGCTGAAGCTCACGGCGAATCTCCTTTTGTTTGTCTTTGGATCTCAGAGACTCGCCGGAGCGATCTAGCCTTCGACCCAACTTTCCCGGGCGCGATTATAGCAAGCGCCAAGTAGCTTTTGGTGATGGCCAAAAGGTCGGGCCGGGCGACCAACCGGCTATTCTGCAGCCGTGGCCCGGCGTCTCTTTGTCGTGGAGGATGATCTTTTGTTCGCGCAGCGCGTTCGAGCCGCGGCCGGGCGGCTGGGTATCCCGCTGGAGGCCATCGGCCCCGCCGCTGCCCGCAGCCGCACCTGGAGGCTTGACGAGGTCGTCGTTCTGCAGGCCACCCTCAGACCAGACCAGCAGGTTGCCCTGGTCGATCAGCTGATCCATCGCGAGCCGCCCCCGGTCGTGATCGCCGTCACGGGACACCTGGAGACGGCGCTGAGGCAGCGGCTCAAGGCGCTCGGCGCCACCCTGGCGGCGCATTCCAGCATGGATCGCGTGCTGGCCCGCGCGCTTCGGATCAGTGGGGCTCGTGGTGGTGCTGATCCGAGGCCGCATCCGCCGGCGTGACCGGGGGCGCCTCCATCATGCGCAGCATCGCCAGTCCGTTGGTGCGGAGAAACTGCCAGCCGAGGAGCGCCATGATGGCCAGAAAGATCACATTCAGCACGCTCGTGTAGTTGAGCGCCGGAGGAGTGGTCAGCGCGACCACCGGATGATGCACGGGGACGAACCCGAGAAGCTGAAAGAGGAAGCCGATCAAAAACCCGGCCAGGGCCATCGCCGCGTACGACACCACCAGCAGGTAGAGCGCCATCCGGCGACCGTAATACTTGCGATAGATATTCAGTATTGGCAGGATGATCAGGTCGGCAAAGATGAAGGCGACCACTCCGCCGAAACTGATGCCGCCGTTCCAGAGCACGGCGGCCAGCGGGACGTTGCCCACCGAGCAGACGAAGCTCAGCAGGGAAATCACCGGCCCGATCAGGGGACCCCAGAGCTGGGATAGGACCGGGTGGCTGGTCAGGAAGAAGCCCTGCCAGAACGAGGTGGGCACCCAGGCGGCCAGTGCGCCGGCGATCAACAGCCCCAGCCCGATGTCGGTCCACACCGACGTGACGTCCATCCAGAAGTAATGGCTGATCGCCGTCAAGCCGCGCCGTGAAAACAGCCGGCGCAGAAACGGCCCTTCGGTGACCGCCATGTCCATCTCGCCGTGGCCCTCCATCCGACCGCGGCGACCCTGCTCCGACTGGCGGCGGGCTTCCGCCACCAGGGCGGGTCGCAACGTCCAGCGGAACAAGAGGGCCAGGATGATCACCATCAGCAGGCCGCCGGCGAACTCAGCGCCGACGAATGACCAGCCAAGCAGGATCAGCAAGACCAGTCCGAGCTCGAAGACCAGGTTGGTGGAGGCAAACTCGAAGATGATGGCGGCGGGAAAGGAGGCGCCCTTGCGAAACAGCGATCGGGCGATGGCGACCGCCGCGTAGGAGCAGGATGACGATGCCGCGCCCAGCAGCGTCGCCGTCGCCAGGGTGCGCGGCGAGTCCGAACCCAAGGTTCGGGCCACCGCGGTTCGAGACACGAGCGTCTGGACGATCGCCGACAGGATGAATCCCAGGGCGAGCGGCCAGAGGACCTCCCACAGCATGTTGAACGCCGCCGCCAGCGCCTGGCCGGCGGCCTCGACGACGATCACCTTCTCAGCCTACCCGGCGCGCGGACTAGCCTTTCAGCGCCCCCGACCAGCGTTCCTCGATGTGCTGGGTGCGATAGATCAAGAAGGCACCGGCCCAGGTCACGATGAAGGCCGCGACGATGACGAAACCCATGACGCCGAGGTCCATGCCGGCGATCGCATCCCATGCTCCACCGCGAAGGTCGAGCTGCTGCACCAGAAGCTGGCTCAACTCGAAGAGGCCGACGAACAGTGCGACGAACACCGAGAGCGCCGTCACTGTCAAGTTGTAGAAGACCTTGCGCACCGGGTTGGAGAATGCCCAGGCGTACGCCCGTGACATGAATGCCCCGTCGGCGGTATCCATCAATGACATGCCGGCGGCGAAGATCAACGGCAGCGAGATCAGGGCGTAGAGGGGGATCCGCTGCGCCGCGGCGCCGGCCGAGATCGCGAGGAACGAGATCTCCGACGCCGTATCGAACCCGAGGCCGAAGAGGAAGCCAACCAGGTACATCTGCCAGCTGTGGGTGATCAGCCTGAAGAGGCGGCCAAAGATACGGGTCAGCAGACCGCCCGCCACCAGCTCGTGTTCCAGGGACGCTCGGTCGTACTGCCCCGCCTTCATCCGCCGGAAGAGGGCAAGGATGTCGAGCAGGATGAGCAAATTCAGGACGCCAATCAGCAGCAGGAAGACGCCCGAGACGCCGGTGCCGATCAGCCCGCCCAGGTTCTTCAACTCGCCGTTTGCATTGACGAGGTTGGTCACGACGAACTGGGTGGCCACGCCCAGCGCCAGGGCAATCAAGAAGACGACCGTCGAGTGGCCAAGCGAGAAGAAAAATCCGACGCCCAGCGGTTTCTTGCCTTCCTGAAGCAGCTTGCGGGTGGTGTTATCGATCGCCGAGATGTGGTCGGCGTCGAAGGCATGGCGCAGCCCGAAGGCATAGGCCAGGCCCCCCAGGCCCAGCATCACGGGATAACGAGGCGCGACCAGCAGCAGCATGATCCCCCAGCCCACAAGGTGCAGCAGCGCGACGCCGCCGAACAGGCTGGTCAGACGCAGTGACACCGACGTCATCGAGATCGCCCGCCAGCTTCGCCAGGTCGCGCGCGCGGTCGCCATCCGGGCATCAAGTATAGATTATTGCGAATCGTTCGCAATAGCGAATCCGTTACGACGCGGTTACCGGCTGGTGCTGTGGGCGCCCCTCGTCCTTGCCGGACGGTTAAGCCGCACCAACATTGAGCAGCCGGCCGATCCCGTAGCCGGCCGCCGCGGAGACCATACCGATCACGAGCATCTGCAGGCCACTGATTCGCCAGTCGCCGACCAGGGTCAGGGCTTTGTAGGCGCCGACGCCGAAGAGCACCGCGCCGCAGAGCGGCAGGGACAGAATCGTCGCCAGCGTGATCGACATGCCGAACAGCGGCACGAGCAGGAATGGCACCAGTGGAATCAGCGAGCCGACCAGCGCCGAGAAGCCCACGATCAATGCCCGCCAGGCGACGCCTTTTTCGGAGACGGGCGCCAGGTGCAGCTCGTCGCGCATCATCACGTCCACCCAGACCTTCTTGTCCGACGTGATCTGCTTCACGACGTCGTCGAGCAGCTCACCGTGGATCCCCTTGTCGCGGAAGATCTGGCGGACCTCCTCGGTTTCGACGTCTGGCAGGTCCTCAACTTCCTGCAGCTCTTTGGCGAGTTGGGCGAGGTAGTAGTCGCGCTCCGCCAGCGACGAGGTGTACGCCACGCCGGCCATCGCTATCGATTCCGAGAACGTGGCGGCCAGCGCCGCCGCCATGATGATGCGCAGCTGCTGGGTCGCCGCCGCCACCCCCAGCACGACCCCGAGCACGTTGACCAGGCCATCCTGGCCACCCAGGATGATGTCACGAAGCGATCGGCCGATGCCCCGTTTCTCTTCGTCCGCCTCGTGCAGCGGCCCGGGCTGCCGGCGGTTCTCAGGTTGTGGCTGCGCCATGCGGCTAGCCGGTTCGGGCGGCTTTCGCCTGGCAGCGGGCGCAGCGGCCGTGTACGACCAGGTCCGCGTTGCTCACCACGAACCGGTGTTCATCGGTGATGTGGTGCAGCACCGGCACCATGTGATCGCCCTCGATGTGCAGGGTCGACCCGCATTGGTCGCAAACGAGGTGGTAATGATCGGTGCCTTCTTCGGCGAGCTCGTAGTAGGCGCGGTCCCGAATCCGGGTCTCCTTGACAAGGCCAAGCTCCTCCAGCACCTCGAGTGACCGGTAGATCGTCGCCAGGTTGAATCGCGGGTATTGCCGGCGAACCGAACCCAGGATGTCCTCGGCGCTCAGATGTTTCTTGCTGTGCCGCAGCGTGTCCCAGACCAGCTGGCGCTGCATCGTCAGGCGGTAGCCGGACGTGTGCAGAGCCTCGGTCGCCGACTCCCTTGGCGTCATCGCCTCATTGTGGCAGGCGATTGCGCCGTCGCTGCCGCCTGATCGCCGGCTGTCGCACGTTTGTCATCGAGCCGGAAAAAGATCACCCAGATCGCCACGAAGTAGATCAGGTTGCCGAGCCCGAACATCACGAGCCCGGCGACCAGCTGGTCGTCGAGTGGGGAGAGCGGCGTCACCCGAGGTGCGGCGGCGTAGAACGGATAGAGCACGGTGGGCGACAGGATGAAGGCCAGCCCCAGGATGGTCGGTGGCACCCCCGCAAACCCGAGGTAGGCGATCTTCCCGATCACGCTCAAGCTCTTTGGCCGTCCTGTTGGCACCAGGATCGGCCACCAGAAGAGCACGCCGACCGCGAGGAAGCTCAGGTGTTCGAGGACGTGAACCGGTTGGTTGCGAAGCGTTGCCTCGTAGAGGAACGGCAGGTGCCACGCGGCCAGCACCATGTTGAAGACGATATTGGCCGCCAGCGGCGAGACATGGACTCGATCAAATGCCCTCCACTGTTCCGGCAGTCCGAGCAAGAGCAGCGGCGGCACGACCATCGCGAGCAACAGGTGCTGGAGCATGTGCAGGCTGAAGAGATAGCGGTCGCCGCCGGTATCGATGGGCGACGCCAGGGCGACGAACATCGCCAGCAGGCCGGCGGCGAAATACACCCGCGCCAGTGGGGACCAGGACGCGTCGCGGCCGCGGCTCCGCACCAGCCAGATGTAGGCGGCGGCCAGCGCCAGGGTGCCCGCCAGCACGCTGGGCTCCCAGGTCCATGAGGTCAGGCTGAGGCTGGCATGCAGAGGCACCACGGATCAGCCCTGGACGCCCTCCTGGACGATCGGCTGGGCGAGCAGCCAGAGACTCGACATCGTATAGAAGACCATGGCGGCGATCCAGGGCCACTCGGCGCGCCTCCCCTGGGTCTCGGTCCGGGCCACACGGCCGAGGTAACCATGGGCGAGCACGACGGCGGCGATGTGCACGCCGATGATCAGCAGGATCTCGAAGTACCAGATGAACGCGGTTGGAATGAGATTCCGGTTTGGTTCGTATTCGACAGTCCCGAACAAGTTGAGCGTCCCGCTCCCGAATGGGTCCGAGGCCAGGTGGATGAGCAGCTGTCCATTGATGGCCAGGTAACCAAAGTTGTGGGCCAGCAGGTAGCCGAACGCGATGGGTACCAGGGACGGGATGAGTCCCGCGATCACGTTGATGAGTGGCTCATCCAGGTGGCCGACGGCGCGGACCGCTGCCGCAAACCCGGTGAACAGCGCCCAGATCACGCCGACCAGGCCGACGAACACGACGACCAGCAGCACCGTGTATCCGGCGGCGCCCGGCCGGAGGCTTTCAGGCAGCCGGCTGACGACGTCCTTCCACGCCGGCGTCGCCAGCAACCCGTCGAAGCTCACCGAGACGAGCAGCATCAAGACGAACGTCAAGCGGCTGATGGAGGCCTCGAACGGTCGCCTCAGGCCACCGAAGAATCCGCGATGTCCCGGTGCGCCAAACCGGAAGTAGCCCAACCGGCCCCAGGTCGCGAACAGGACGGAAAAGACCTCGCCGCGGCGGAGCCATGTTTCTGCTCCAAAGAGCGCGGCCATGACCGCGTTCAGGATCCCGTACGCGAGGATGACCCAAGCCGCCCCGGCTGGCGTCGTGGTGATGCCGTTGAAGATCAGCTCGCCGCAGGCGAAGAGAAAAAAGAGCATCGTGGCCGGCCAGTAGCCCCAGGACCGTGGCCATTGAATTCGCGCGCGCGGACCGACCAGCCGGGCGACGACGTTCAATGGGCTGATGTAGGGCCAGTAGTTCCCGATGATCGCGACGCTGATCGGGACGGCGATCCAGAAGACCAGCCAGACCGCGGTGACGACGACGTTGTCGGGAGTGCTTTGCGATCCGTAGAGCCCGCCAAATATCAGGATCAGTGCGAGTAAGAGCATCAGCCAGCCGGGCCAGCTTGGCGTCTGCGGCACGGGTGGAACGTCGTCACCCGTCGGCTGCACCCGCGCCACCGGCCGGCGCAGCACGAGCAGGAACGAGATGAATACCACGGCCCCGGCGCCGATCAGGAATAGATAAAGCGGCGCCGGCAGATCGTAGCGCGTGCCGAAGGCGTGAAGGGGCAGGAGCATCATGGCGAACACCATACCCGATGTCTCGCTCAGGTTTTCTTCATCCGCTTCGTGGGCTGGCGGTGCCGCCGGCGACGCAGCTCCTGGATGACGGCGATCACGCCGAAGATGATCACGAACGCGAGGATGCCGTAAAACTCGACGTACCGCCCCAGGATCGTCAGGATGCTATCTCCGGGCGCGCCAGTCGGTGCGGTGGCGGCATAGTCGCCGAAGCCATGGGCATTGACGCTGGCATACGGATCGCCGCCAGGTGCGCGCAGGGTCGGCAACGCCCGCCAACCACTCCCGTCGTTGTACTGGATCTCTTTGAAAGCGCCTGGCGGAAAGCGCATCGTCAGGTGAACAATCGCCGCGACGCTGACCGGAGCGTCGCCCGGCTCCGCCACGCAGTTGATGCGATAAACGTTGCCGCGGATGTCGACGCCGGTGGGGGCGGCCGGCGGGCTGGTCAGCGGCACGATCGTGCACTTGACGCTCTGCGACCCTGATGGCGCTTTGAAGGCGCCCGGGCCGAAAAACATGATGACCTGGTTGTCGCCGGTTTGCGGACCTCCGCCCGCCACCTGGCCGTTCTGCACCGGAAGCGTCACCTCACCGGGCAGCGGTGGCTTGTTGCCGGCCGCAAGGTTGGGTGGTGGCGACACCCAGCGGTAGGGCTCCGGCGGCACGATGATGCCATCGAACACCGGTGGCGCGGACTTGCTGTGCAGCAGCGCCGCGGCAAGGAGGCCCAGCGCCAGGGCGACCAGTCCGGCGCGGCGGGGCGCCCTCATGCCCAGAACCAGGCCCCCCAGTCCGCGATGGTGTGCGCCAGGGCGCAGGGCAACACGCGCCCGGTCAGCGCCCGCAAGCCGCCAAGGGCCAGGCCGACCGCCGCGTCCAGCGGCATCGCGCCAAGCCCGTAGCGAGGCAGGTGGATGAGGGCGAACACGAGCGCGCCGGCGCCGATGGCGACCACCGGCCCCGCCTCCTCGCTCCAGCGCCGGTAAAGCGCGCCGCGGATCGCGGTTTCCTCGAGGGTGGCGATCACCGCCGCGATGGAGGCCCATATCCAGAACCCCTCGAGTGGCCGCCCGCTGAGTGGCGACAGCATCACCGGTACGAGCAGAACGGCGCCGGTTGCCAGGCCGGCAAGCACGGTCCAGATGATGAATCCTCGAGAGTCCCCCTCCGCCCTTGCGGCGGAGGGTCGGGGTAGGGGGTCACCTCGCTCCATCCAGCTGATGGTCAGCAGGCACGCCCCGAACGTGGCGGTGCTGACGACGTCGCCAGCCGGGAGGAGCATTGCCCGAAGCACGGCCGCGCCAAGGACGAGCACAGTGACCCGCGCCGCCCGCCGCGGCGCGGCGAGTCGAACCTGGATCACCGCGGCAGCGGGATGAAGCCTACGGTCCCGGTCGCGTAGACCGGCGGATAGACGGTGACGCTGTGGCGAATGCCCTGCCACTGCCAGATGACGGCCGCGGCGCGGGTGTTCTGGCCCATCGCGCCGGTGGTGGTGGCGAACTTGAGGCCGGCGCCATTGGCCAGCGTCCCGTTCGGCAGGTCGAGGCCGCGGGCCGCGGCGGCCATGCTGGCGGCGTTCAGATCATGCGACTTCAGCATGACGTAATGGAAGAGGGTCCAGGCGGCGCTGAATCCGGCCAGCGCCTCCTCGGTCGGGTCGGTCCCGAATTCGCCCCGGTACGCAGCGGCGAACCGCGCGTAGATGGCCTTGCCGGTGTCGTTCAGGGCCGCCGGGTTGAAACCGTGCGGGGGACGGTCGGACGCAAAGACGCCGATCGCGTCGGCGCCCAGCATCGCGCCGAAATCGGGGACGCATTGCGCCATCGTGGAACCGATGAAGGCGTCGACGTGCAGGCCGCTCTTCAGCATGGCGCGCCGAAAATCGACGCCATCGGCGATATAGGAGGCGAGGACGAGAATGTTCGGCTGGGCGGTGCGGACCTGCTGGAGAACGGACGACCAGTCGGGCGCGTGCGCGTCGTAGACGACGTTTGCCACGACCTGGATCTGTTCGCGCTCCGCCTGGCTGGCGACGGCCGCCGCGACTGATGACGGATAACCGTCCACGTTATGCACGATCGCCATCCGTAATCCCCAGGGCGGCAGGTTCAGCCGCGGGGCCAGCACCTGGGCGGCGAAATGGCTCGACAGCTCGCCCAGGTTGGTGCCGGTTGCCCCGACGCGAAAGACCAGGGGATAGCCGCGACCGGTGAGCTGGTCCGCCACCGCGCCGGCTTCCCAGTACAGCACGTCGCGCGATTGGGCCGCGGCACTGACCGGCATCGACAGGCTGCTCGAGTAGGACCCCAGGATGCTGTTTACGCCCTGCGCTTTCAGCTCTTGCACGCGTTTGTCCGCATCCGACTCGGCCGTCAGATCCTTCGTGATCAATGCGATCGGGACGCCATCGACGCCACCATCCGCGTTGACCAGGTCGCGCGCGATCTGCACGCCCGCATACTCCTGTTTCGCCAGGGGTGCCTGCGTCCCGGTCAACGGAAACAGCGCGCCCACTTTGAGGCTCGCGACGGTATTTCCGGAGGGGGCAGTGGCGCACGCGGTGCAGGCGACGACCACCCCGATGGCGGCGAACTGCCGAAATCGCACCAGAAGCATTCTAGATCGGGCTACCCCGGTTCCCCCGGGGAGTCTTAGACCTGCTCGATGCCCTTAAGAAGGATGGTGACGAAGGCCCCCAGCGCTGTGATCCCGACGAGCATGTAGAGGATCGGCCCGATCGTGGTGAATGGCACGTCGAAGAATGCCGCGGCGGCCGCCATAAAGACCGTCAGGGCAATCGACGCCGACGACGCGCGGCCCCAGGGAGTGTGGCGAACCCGCAGCGTGCGCCGGCGCACCAGCTGGAACGCGATTCCACCCATGATCGGGAACGCGTACCGCAACGTCACGAGCGCCGCCAGCCACTGGGGCAGGATGCCGATCACGGCCAGTGAGATCGCCGCCACGCTGAAGAAGATGCCGTCCATAAATGGGTCGTAGAGGCGACCCCAGCGAGTCGAGGCGTGACGGCGCCGAGCCAGCCAGCCGTCCACCAGGTCGGTGACGGCCGCCACCCCAAAGACCCCCACCAGAGGCAGGTACGACCCCTGGCTCGCCCAGTGTGCGCCCCAGGCCACCCAGACGGCGGCGAAGCCGCGCACTTCGGTGAGCCGGTTCGGCCAGCCCAGCGACGACTGCAGTTCACCCGACTCGAGGTTGACCATCAGGCCGAGGTGGAGGGCAAGGTCGAACATCAGCACGCCCCACCACAGCAGGCTGGTCAGAAGAAATACGATCGACTCGGTCATCCCGTAGGCGCGAAGCACCCCAGCGGCGGCCAGGATGATGCCGATCACGCCGATGATGCTGAAGCGGAGCCAGGAGGCGCGGAGCTCGTCGTTCAGATGAAAAATCTGCATTGAGCGGATCCAGGAGGCGCGCCAGAAGGCCGCCCAGGCAGGGCGGCTATAGCCACCCTCATTGAGATCGTGAAGAAGGCCAATAACGAACAGATTCGGTGGAAGGTCAGGTTCGTCGTTGCGACCTGGCCCTTCGGTCGGTCGGCGGACCACCACCTGAGTAAAGTCGCTTTCGCCGGAACCGTCAAGGCCCGTACGGCAGCCCGGCGTTCTAGGGCACGATCGGCGGCAGTGACGGCAAGAGCCCGGGCAGTCCAGACCCGTCCCCGGGTGCGCCGCCACTCGGGTTGTTACCGGGTGTTGAGCCGCATCCGGCCAGCGGGGCGGCCGGGTCGGGTGTGACGACCAGGTCCGTGATCGCCAGGTCTGGCGAGACGTCCGCCGGGGCGGGCTGGCCGGTGAGCTTGCAGAGGGTCATGGCGGAAACCTCGGCCGGGCGCGCCCAGTCGGCCGGCTTCTTGGTGCCGTAGTAGGCCTTGACGAACTGCCGCCAGGACGATGCCGGTCCGATCTCGCCCCATAATCCGCCCGCCGAGCCCGTCATCGACTCGTTGTGCGGCGCCGGCTTCGTCACGGTTCGGCCCATCCACGACGCCACTGCGAGGTCCGAGGTGTAGCCGATGTACCAGGCATCCTTGAAGTCTGTCGTGGTGCCGGACTTGGCAGCGACCGGGATGCCCATCGTCGGGCGGACGGCGCCCTTGAGAATGTCCGTCAGCAGATAGGTCGCCGAGGCCGGCAGCACGCGCTCGCCGGCATTGGGCTGCGGCGCGTTGGCTTCGAGTACGGTCCCGGCGGCGTCGCGGACCTCGAGCACATCCAGCGGCCGAACCCGATGGCCGCCGTTGGCGAAGGCGCTGTAAGCGGAGAGGTGGTCGATCATGCGCAGCTCACTCGCACCGAGCGTCGTCGGCAGGCTCGGATCGAGCGGAGTGCTGATGCCGAGCTCGCGTGCCGTCGTGAAGACCTTCTGGATGCCGACGTCCTTGAACAGGTGGACCGACGAGATATTGCGGGATTGCTGCAGCGACTGGCGGAGCGTGATCGTGCCGAGCTCCTTGTTGTCCCAGTCATGCACCGGATAGCCGGGAAACGCGCGAGCGCCATTGCTGTCCTCGAGAGGCGAGGCCGGGGTCCATCCGTTCATCAGCGCCGTGACATACGTGTAGGGCTTGAACGACGAGCCCGGCTGCCTCGGCGCGACGGTGTAGTTGACCTGGCCACCGATGTCGTTGTTGTAGTAGTCGGCGCTGCCCACCATAGCCAGCACCTCCCCGGTGTGCGGGTTCATCACCAGCATGGCGCCGTTGTTGACGCGATAGCTGCGGGCGTAGCGGCCGACGCCGTCGTGAACCGCCTGCTGCGCCAGCGCCTGCGCTTTCGGATCCAGCGTGGTCACGATTCGCAGGCCCCCGCGGAGCAAGTAACCGGGATCGTAGCGCTGCTCGAGCTCGTTCCAGACGTAATCCACGAAATGCGGCGCCAGTGAGGCACGCTGACCGAACGCCGCCTGATGCGCGGCCGTGAGCATGGGGCGCAGGTCCTCCTGATAGGCCTTGTCCGCAACGGCCGCGGTGATATAGCCGCCGCTCACCATCGCATCCAGGACGTCCCGCTGGCGTCCGCGGGCATGGGCGAACCCATCGGGGAGGAACGGATTCAGATCGCTGGGCCGCTGCGGCAGTCCGGCCAGGAGGCTGGCCTGCGCCAGGTCGAGCTTGCTGGCCGAGGTACCGAAGTAGGTCTGCGACGCCGCCTCGACGCCGAAGGACTGGTTGCCATAGAAGATGGTATTCAGGTACATCTCCAGGATCTGGTCCTTGGTGTACTGCCGTTCCAGCTCCACAGCGAGCACCAGCTCGCGGGCTTTGCGATCGAGACTGCGGCTGCCCGCGCTATCGCCCAGCAGGTAATTCTTCACGAGCTGCTGGGTGATGGTGCTGCCGCCCTGCGCCGCGCGCTGGTGCAGGATGTCGTAGATACCCGCTGCGAGCATGCGAACCGGGTTGACGGCGCCGTGGTTGTAGAAATCGCGGTCCTCGATCGCGATCGTAGCGTGGCGGAGGTCCCAGGCCACGTTGTTGAGAGCCACGACCGTTCGCCGCTGCTGGTAGCGCTGTTCGAGCAGGGTGACCCCGTCCCGGGCGTAGATCCGGGTGGTCTGCGGCAGGCTCTGCGCGCTCAGGTGATCGAGACTTGGTAGCTCGCCGGCGTACGTATAGAGCAGGGTTCCCGTCCCCACCAGGATGGTCAACAGGCCCGCCGTGGTGAGGAGCAGGATCCGGCGCCACCAGTGATGGCCGCCTGGTCGCCGCTGTCGCCGGCGCCGGACGGGAGTCTCACCCATGGAGCGACCGGTTAACGACGGCATCGGCCGGAAGGTTACCGTGTCGGAGCGTTTGGACGGTCAGTGAAGAAGGGCGGCGCGGCCGTAGCTGGCAGCGGCATAGAGCGGCCCCATCAGCAGCCCCATGAAGACGATGCCGGCAGACGCCAGTGAGACGGCCGCTCGGATGCCGCCGTCGAGTCGGACCGGCGCCACCTCGAAAACCGGTGAATCCAGGAACGCGGTCCGGATGACCCGGAGGTAGCCGAACGCCGCCAGCGCAATGTTGGCCACCCCGATCACGGCGAGCCAGACATAGCCGCCGTCGACGGCGGCTTGCAGGACAAGCAGCTTGCCGAAGAAACCTGCCACCGGCGGCAAGCCAGCCAGGGACAGCAAGGCCAGGGCGAGTGCGAGAGCCAGGCCGGGCGACCAGCGCGCCATGCCGGCGAGGTCTCGGATCGCATCGCTGTGCACCGACCGCGCGTAGGCGACCACGGTGCCAAACGCGCCGAGGCCAGTGAGGGAAAGGGCAACCAGGAATACGAGCAAGGCACTGATGCCGACCCGCCTCAGGTCGGTGAACGCCATCAGCGCGAACCCGGCCTGCGCGATGCCCGAATAGGCCAGCATCCGGCGCACGCTGGTTTGCGTCAGCGCCAGGAGGTTTCCCGCCGTCATGGCCACCGCCGCCACGACAGCGATCACCGCCGGATACGCGATCCGCGTGCCGCTGAAGGTCGCGACTGCCAGGCGGCCGAACACGGCGAAGGCCGCGACCACGCCAGCCGTCTCGACGAAAACCACCACACGCAATGGAATGCCGACCTCGAAACCGCGTGTCCACCAGCGGACCGGGAGCAATCCGAGACGAAACGCAAACCCGCCCAGGAGCAGGCTCAGCGCGAGCAGGACGGCGGCCTGATTCGGGTTGACCGAGGCGAGCGCGCGTCCGGCCGCGGTCAGGTTGGTCTGGCCACTGAGCCCGAAGACCAGCGCCATGCCGTACAGGAGCAGGCCGGAGCTGGCGATGCCCAGCGCCAGGTAGCCAAGGCTGGCGCTGATGGCCCCGGAGCCTCGCCGCGCCAGCGCAGACAGGATATAAATGTTGACGGCGAGCAGTTCGAGCGACAGAAAGACGGACACGATCTCGGCGGCCGAGGCGGCGAGGAGCGCGCCAAGGGTCGCGAGCAGGAAGAATCCGGGCACGGCCGGGGCCGGCGACTCGCCCGGGAGGACGTCGGCACGGCTGGCCAGCAGGGTGAGCGCGGCCGCCGCAAGGATGACGACATCGACGACGACGGCGAAGCCATCGAGCGTAAAGGCGCCGTCCAGGATCGTGATCGTCTGTTTGAATTGCGTCGCCAGCGCCAGGAACGCGCCGACCAGCGCGACCAGCGCCGCCGTGGTCGTGGTCCCCGGCGCGAATCTCGCCAGCAGGAAGACCACCATCGCGCCGGCAAGCAGCCAGAGCTCCGGCGAGAACGCGAGCAGGTTGCCGAACGTCCTCATCCCGCACCCCGCGAGAGCATCGTCAGCACGGAGAAGTTGACACTGTCCATCAGGATCGCCGGCAGCACTCCAAGCAGGACGATCAGCGAGAGCAGGCTCACACCGTTGGCCAGTTCGAGCGTTCCCAGGTCACGGACGCGGCCGTGCTGCTCGGCCGCCGGCCCGAAGAAGATTCGCTGAGTGGTCCAGACCAGCACGCCGGCCACCATAAGCACGCCCAGCAGGGCCAGCGGCGTGGCGAGCCGATGGCCCGGATACGCCCCCAGCACGATCAGGAGCTGGCCGACGAAGCCGGCAAGGCCCGGGAAGCCGGCGGCGGCCAGCGCGGCCAGCACCCACAGAATCGTGCCCCGGTTCATCCGTCCGGCCAGACCGCCCATCGCCCGAAGCGAGCTGGTGTTCGCGCGCTCGATGATGGCGGCGGCCAGCAGCACCAGGAGGCCGGCCGACAGCCCATCGGCGAGCATCGTCAAGATGGCGCCGTTGATGGCAAGCGGAACAGCAGCCGCGGCGCCCAGGAGCACGAGCCCCATGTGGCTCATCACGACGTAGCCCAGCAGCCGGCGCAGGTTGTCCTGGGCGAGTGCCGCCACCGCGCTCCAGAGCACGGTGACCACCGCAATCACGACCACGGCCCCGACGATTTTGTGGAAGGCCTCCTGGAATTCGCCCACGTCGACGCGGATAATGCCGTAGCCCCCCAGCTTCACCAACAGCCCCGCCAGGATCATCGCGACCGGCGCGGGCGCCTCGGCCTGGGCGTCGATGAACCAGGTATGAAACGGAAACACAGGCAGTCTCACGGCAAAGGCGATGAAGAACAGCCAGGCGATCAACGTCGCCATCGCGACCGGCAGCGTGGCGTCATGCAGGGTCACCATGTCGAAGGTCCGTGCGGGCGCCTTGAAATAAAGGATCAAAATCGCGAGCAGCAGCAGCCCGCTCCCCGCCAGGTCGATCGCCAGGAATTTCCAGGCTGCGGCGAGCCGGCGAGGGCCGCCAAAACGGGCGATCAAGAGGAACATCGGGACCGCCTGCAGCTGCCAGAACAGGAAGAAGAGCAGGTAATCCAGCGAGGCGAAGACGCCGTTGACGCCCGTCTCCAGGATGAGCAGGAGAACGAAATACTCTTTCGTTTGCTCGCGCACCCGGCTGGACGCAAGGACCGCAATGAGAAAGAGCAATGCGCTCAGCAGCAGCATTGCCATGCTGACACCGTCGACGCCCAGGTGATAGCTCGAGCCAGCCCCAACAAGCCAGGGGCGGGTCTCTTCGTAGGCAAAGGTGCCGCTCTGGTCCCTGAAGCCGTACCACATGAGGACAGCGAGGCCCAGCACCAGCGCCGACGCCCCGATGGCGAAGGAGCGCATCCGTTCCCGATGCGCATCGGTCCGCGTCGGAAAGAAGAGCAACCCGATTGCCGCCAACGCCGGCACCCACACCATGCCACTGAGGAGCAGCGCGGGTAGCTCAACCGTCGTGCTTGTCGCTTGCGGGACCGCTTCCAGCAGCGTCATCCCACTCTTCCAATGGCGCAACCGGCGAGCAAAATGCTGACGGTCGCCAACGCAAGCACGGCCGCGAACACGCCGATCAAGAGTTGGCGCACGCGAATCTCTGATAACCAGCGCCGCGGCTGGCCCGCGAAGGCCACGCTATCGGCGGCCAGGTCGATGCTGGCATCGACACGCCGTTCGATCCAGCCGGCGGCTCGACTCGCCGGCAGCAGCAATTGAGCCGCGCCGAATTGATAGGCCCGCTCGACAAACAGTCCCTCCCCCATCGCCCGTCGAACCGGTTCGAGCGCCACGATCGGACGCGGGCGAGGAGCATAGACGGCCCAGGCAATAGCTGCGCCCAGGACGCCAGCGGCGGCGATGACGCCGGCCGCCACGAAGTGCGAATTCGACAGCGCCACGCCCGGGAAGGTGACAAAGGCAATCGGATCGGTCCGGCCGCGAAACCCGCGGATCCCGGCAACGATGCACGGGATCGCCAGGATGACCATCGCGGTCGCGACCCGGCCGCCCGCATCGCCGATGCGTTCCGGATCGAACCGGCGGCGGCGCGCCGTCTCCCCGCTGAACGCCAGCCTGAAGATCCTGACCAGCGCCATGGCGCCGAGGAACGTGACCGCCGTGATGACGATAATGGCGATCGGGCTGTCAAGCGCCAGCGCCTTGGACAGGATGGCGTCCTTGCTCCAGAAGGTGCTGAACGGCGGGATACCGGCCCCCGCCGCCACCGCGATGAGCATCAACCAGCCGGTCAGGGGCATTCGCCGCCAGAGCCCTCCCATCTCGCTGAGCCGCTCGGTGCGCAGCTCGCGGATGATCACGCCGGCGGCGAGAAAGAGCAGCGCCTTGGGCCAGGCGTGGGTGAAGACCTCGAAGATGCCGGCGCCGTAGGCGCCGATGCCGAGCGCCAGCACCATCAGGCCGAGCTCGCTCATGGTGGTAAAAGCGATGGCGCGCTTGAGGTTCTCCTGGAAGAGCGCCCAAAGCACGCCCAGCACCGCCGTCAACCCGCCAACGATGGCCAGCAGCGCCAGTCCGCGTGGGCTGGCGTGGAACAGGGCGTAGGCCCGGGCCACCAGGTAGACACCGCACAGCGCGGCACCGGCGGAGTGAAGCAGCGCGGCGGCCGGTGCCGGCGCCTGGGCGCTTCCCGGGAGCCAGGCATGCAGCGGGAATTGCGCGGACTTGGCGGCGGCGCCGAGGAAGACCAGGACGGACATCATGAACAGCCCGTTGGCGCTGACCTTGCCACCGGTGTACTGCGCCGCGAGCGTTTGAAAGTTGAGCTCGCTGAATCGGAAAAAGATGTAGCCGATGCCGCCCAGCAGTGCCAGATCGCCGGCCACCGAGATGATGAAGGCCCTCGAGGCCGCTGCCGCCGCTTCTTCACGCTGCCACCAGTAGCCGATCATCAGGTAGGTCGATAAGGTCACCAACCCGAAGAAGAGCAGCATCTCGAAGTAGCTCGTCGACAGCGTTACCCCCGTCATCGCAAAGGTGGCGAACAGGAGCACGCTGAAAAATCGAACGGGGCCGTCCTCGCGGCGGATAAAGGCCAGCGCGTAGACCTGCACCAGCAGACTGGTCACCGTCACCGCGATCAGCATCACGGCCGCCAGTGGGTCTGCGAGCACCCCCCACTGCAGGAGGAACTCCGAGGCTGCACCTGACTGCCCGGTGAAAAGCTGGAGGAAGGTCGCATTGCGCTCCAGGTGAAGGGGGTGCGCGATCTCGATGGCCACCACGATCAGCGCGCAGGCAACCGCCGCCAGCGAGAAGAGGATCGAGATGGCCGCGCTCACCCGGCGCGAGTCGACAGTAAAAGCCAGGATGATGATCAGCGCGATCAGGGGCAAGAGCAGCGCGAGGAGCGCGAACAACGTCGGGCTCCAGGTGTCGAGCGGACCCTTGGGCGCCGCGGCGAGCAGAGTCAGGATCACGAGCAGTTATTCGCCGTCCGAGTCGAGGAAGAAGGTGCGATTGTCGCGATACAGGAGCACCGCCATCGCCGCGCCGATGGCGAGCTCGGCGGCGCCCGTCAAACTGACCAAGAGGGCAACCGCCGGCCCAGCATCCATCGCGGTGGCGCCCGGCCCGAAGCGACCGAACGCCACGAAGGCGATCGCGCCCGCGGCAAACATGAACTGCGTGCCGATCAGCATCGCGATCGTGCTGCGCCGGGCGACGACCGCAAAGGCGCCCACGGCAAAAAGTGCGGCCGAAACCACCAGGAACAGGTTCAGCCCTGCGCTCATCGACGCGGCCCGCTTCCCCGCAACGGCCCTCCCCCTCTGGCGTGGGTCAGGGTGGGGGCTGCGAGCATGAGCCCGCTGCCAAGCGCCGCTGACGCGAGAATCACCACGAGGACGGCAAGCCCGACGACGTACGTCGTCGTCAGTGCCTCACCGAGTCCTGGCCGAAAACTCCCGGTCAGACCCGTCGGCCATGACGTCGCGGCCACGACCAGCACGAGCACGGCCCCCAGCGCGGCGACGACCGCGCCGCCGGCTATCCACCGGCGGCCGAAAGGGCTGGTCAGCGGTCGCTCGAAGCCACTCGTCTCGCGCAGCAGGCCAAGGAGTAGTGCCGCGCTCACGCTCGTATAGATCACGAGTTGAACGGCAAAGAGTAGAAAGGGCGCGATCGTGAGATACAGAAGGGCCACCAATGCCATGCTCGAGGCAAACGAGCCGATCGCCCAGAGCGTATTGCGCACTATTGCGCTGGTCAGCGCCATGACGAGCAACAGCGTCAGGACCAGGTAGACGAACAGCACGAGCGGCGCCGAGGTGATGGGCTGCGGCAGCGCGCCGATCAGAGGCACGGCGTCAGATTCTATCTGGCGGGCTCAATATTCAACCTCTCCTTCGCCAGGGGGCCAGTAGGTTTCCTCTTTGATGGAGGCCTGCTCGAAGCCGCCTCGCCGCAGAATTCCGCGCGCATTCACGATCATGCCGGCGTTGCCGCACAGGTAGGCGGTCGTCG
>VBEW01000005.1 GCA_005889225.1 Chloroflexota bacterium
AGCGAGCCCGCCCCGCTGTGGTACATCGCGCCTTATGCCGGTTGCTCGATGGGTGAGTACTTCAAGGACCAGGGAAAGGACGCGCTGCTCGTGTACGACGACCTTTCCAAGCACGCCTGGGCGTACCGTCAGATTTCGCTGTTACTGCGGCGGCCGCCGGGACGGGAAGCCTATCCCGGCGATGTGTTCTACCTGCACTCCCGGCTGCTCGAGCGGGCGGCGCGCATGAACAAGGAGAACGGCGGCGGCTCGCTCACGGCGCTGCCCATCATCGAGACGCTGGCGGGCGACATCTCCGCCTACATTCCCACCAACGTGATCTCCATCACCGACGGCCAGATCTACCTGCTGACCGACCTCTTTTACGCGGGCATCCGTCCGGCCATCTCGACCGGTCTCTCAGTCTCCCGGGTTGGCGGCGCCGCCCAGATCAAGGCGATCCGGCAGGTGGCGGGCCGATTACGGCTCGACCTCACCCAGTATCGGGAGCTGGCCGCCTTCGCCCAATTCGCGTCCGATCTCGACAAGCGCACGAGGGACCAGCTCGAACGCGGCAAGCGGATGACCGAATTGCTCAAGCAGAATCAGTACGAGCCGATGCCCATCGCGCAACAGGTGATCGTGCTGTTCGCCGGCACCAACGGCTACCTGGACGACATCGCCGTGGACGAGGTCCAGGCGTTTCAGAAGGAGCTGCTTCGCTTCCTGGGCAGCTCACACCCGGACATCGAGAAGGCCATCGCGAAGGAGAAGGCCGTCTCGGAGCAGACGGAAAAAGCTCTCCGCTCCGCGATCGACGAGTTCAAGAAATCGAGCCCGCTGGCGCAGAAGCCCGAGCGTCCCGGCGCAGAGCGCGGAGCTGCGCCGCCGAAGGGCGGCCAGCTGCAGGCGGCCCGGCGGGCCACCGAACGAGAGACCGTGAAGGAGGAATAGGCCTGGCCACCCTTGCCGAAATCCGCCGCCGGATCGCCAGCCTGAAGAACACCCAGCAGATCACGCGCGCGATGCAAGCCGTGGCGGCATCCAAGCTGCGACGGGTGCAGATCAGGGCGGAAGCCGCGCGGCCGTACGCGGACCGGATGGCGGAGGTGCTCACCGAGGTGGCCAGCCGGACGACGGGGTCGCCGCATCCATTCCTGACCGAGCGGCCAATCAAGAAACGATTGCTCATCCTGGTCACAGCCGATCGCGGGCTGGCCGGTGGCCTGAACGTCAATGCCATTCGTGTAGCGCTCACCTACATCCGGCAGGGTGAGGAGACCGTGCTCGACACCATCGGCCGAAAGGGTCGCGATTACTTCCGCCGCCTGGGGGTGCCGATCATCGCCGAGGTCTCGCAGACAGGCGACCGGCCCGAATTGAAGGACATCCTCCCGGCGGTCACCGTGGCAAGAGATGAGTACCTGAAGGGCAACGTCGATCAGGTTGCCCTGGTTCACACCCACTTCGCCTCGATCAGCCGGCTGGTCCCGAGCGTGTCGATCTTGATCCCGGTCCAGGTCCCCGAGCGCAAGGAAGGGCTCCGGGTCGGGTATCTGTACGAGCCCGAACCGGAAGAGGTGCTGGCGCGATTGCTGCCGCGATATGTCGAGGCGCAGGTCTACGCCGCCGTTCTGGACAACCTCGCCAGTTTTTACGCGGCGCAAACGGTCGCCATGCGCAACGCAACCGACAACGCCGGCGAGCTGATCGATGACCTGACCATGCTGCGGAACAAGGTGCGGCAGGCGACGATCACCAAGGAATTAAGCGAAATCGTTGGCGGCGCCGAGGCGCTCGCCGCCGGTTAGGATGTAGCGATGGCCATCGCGGAGAAAGCAAAGAAGAAAGACGAGAAGTCCGATAAGGGGCGGGTTGGCCGCGTCGACCAGATCATCGGCCCGGTGGTCGATGTCGTGTTCGACACGGAGAATCTGCCCGAGATCTATCACGCGCTGGAGATCGATCGAGGTAAAGCCGGCCGGCTGGTGCTCGAGGTGCAGCAGCACCGGGGCAACAACGTCGTGCGCACCATCGCCATGGCCTCAACCGACGGTCTGGTGCGCGGCCACGAGGTCAGGGACACCGGCGCACCGATCACGGTGCCGGTCGGCAAGAACACGCTCGGCCGCATGATGAGCGTCATCGGCGACCCGATCGATGGAAAAGGTGAGATCAAGTCGGACGTCCGGCTCCCGATCCACCGGCAGGCCCCGCCGGTCAGCGAGCAGGTGACCGATACCACCGTTCTCGAGACCGGGATCAAGGTCATCGACCTCGTCACCACCTTCGCCAAGGGCAGCAAGATCGGCCTCTTCGGCGGAGCGGGGGTGGGCAAGACCGTCATCGTGATGGAACTGATCCGCAACATCGCCCAGGAACACGGCGGTTTCAGCGTGTTCGCCGGTGTCGGCGAGCGCACCCGCGAGGGCAACAGCCTCTGGCTGGAAATGAATGAGTCGGGCGTCATCGACAAGACGGCGCTGGTTTTCGGCCAGATGAACGAGCCGCCGGGTGCGCGCGCCCGAGTGGGGCTGACCGGTCTCACCCTTGCCGAGTACTTCCGGGACGAGTTCGGTCAGGACGTGTTGCTCTTCATCGACAACGTCTTCCGCTACATGCTTGCCGGTAGCGAAGTCTCCGCCCTGCTGGGCCGGATCCCGTCGGCGGTCGGCTACCAGCCGACGCTGGCCACCGTGATGGGCGATCTCGAGGAGCGCATCACCTCGACGAAGAAGGGATCGATCACGTCGGTCCAGGCGGTCTTCGTCCCGGCGGACGACTACACCGACCCGGCCATCACCACCACCTTCGCCCACCTGGGCGCCACGGTCAGTCTCTCGCGAGCGATCGTTGAGCGCGGCATCTACCCGGCGGTCGATCCCCTCGACTCCTTCTCCCGGTTCCTCACCCCCGAGATTGTGGGCGAGGAACATTACCGGGTGGCTCGCGGCGTACAGCAGGTGCTGCAGCGGAACAAGGAGCTGCAGGACATCATCGCCATCCTCGGGATGGACGAGCTGTCCGAGGATGACAAGCTGCTGGTGGGCCGCGCCCGCAAGATCGAGCGGTTCCTCTCGCAACCGTTCTTCGTCGCCGAGGTGTTCACCAACCGGCCCGGGAAATACGTGCCTTTGAAGGAGACGATCCGCGGCTTCGGCGAAATCCTCGACGGCAAACATGACGACCTCCCCGAGCAAGCCTTTTACATGGTGGGCACCATCGACGAAGCCGTCGAGGCGGCGAAGGGTGAGGGCGGCCGCCAGGAGGACGCGAAACCAAAGGCGGAGCAACCGAAGGATGGCCAGCCGAGGGGCGAGCAGCCGAAGGGTGAGCAGCCGAAGGGCGACCAATCGAAGAAGCAGGAAGCGAAGGCCGCCGCAAAGGACGGCGAGCGGTCCAAATAGCGCGTGGCCGATAAGCTCCACGTCGACATCGTCACCGTCGAGGGGCGGCGCTTCAAAGGCGATGCCGATTTCGTGGTCGCGCCCGGCTCGGAGGGCGAGCTTGGCGTCCTGCCGCGGCACATCCCGCTGCTGACCCCGCTGGCACCCGGCTCCGTGAAGGTCCGCAACGACGGCGAGGAGCAGTTCTTTTTCGTTTCGGGCGGATTCCTCGAGGTGCGCCCCGACCAGGTCACGGTCCTGGCCGACTCCGCCGAGCGGGCCGACGACATCGACGAAGCCCGCGCCGAGGAAGCGCGCCGCCGTGCCGAGAGCCTGCTGCAACAGAAGCTTTCCGACGCCGACCAGGCCGCCGCGACGACCGCCCTGGCCCGGGCCGAAGCCCGGCTGCGGCTGGCGGAACTCCGCCGCCGCCGGCGGGTCTAACGAACCCAAATCTGATAGCCGCAATTCAGGGCCTCGAACGGCGCGGACTGTTACCCTAGGGGGTCAGTGGCGCAGCTCCTGATCGAGGGGGGATCCCGGTTGGTCGGGCGTGTGCCCATCAGCGGTTCCAAGAATGCCGTGCTTCCGATGCTGGCCGCCTGCCTGCTGACGGAGGAAGAGTGCCGGATCAAGAACGTGCCCCGGATCGAGGACGTCGCGACGATGGTCCGGCTGCTCGAGGGCATGGGCGTGCGAATCCGCTGGCTGGACCCCCAGCAACTCCAGGTCGATGCCGAGCGGCTGGCCAAGAGCGACGTCCTGGCGGCCATGGCAAACCGGATGCGGGCGTCGTTCCTCCTGATGGGGCCGCTGCTGGCGCGCCGGGGTGAGGCGCGGGTGGCGAAGCCCGGCGGCGACGACATCGGCATGCGGCGGGTGGAACAGCATATCGTCGGCCTCCGCCTGATGGGCGCGCGCGTCGAACTCGAGGACGGCGAGTACGTCGCCCGTGCGGACCGGCTGACCGGCGCCACCATCCACCTCGACATGCCGACCGTGACCGGGACGGAAAACCTCATGATGGCGGCTGCCACCGCCGATGGCATCACCACCATCCACAACGCCGCCCGCGAGCCCCACGTGGTCGACCTGGCGATGTTCCTGGGAAAAATGGGTGCCCGGATCCAGGGCATCGGCACCGACGTGCTGCAGATCGAGGGGGTCCCGGAGTTGAGCGGCGCGACCCATCGCGTGATCCCCGATAACATCGAGACCGGAACCTACGCGATCGCGATCGCCGCGACCGGCGGAGAGGCGGTGCTGGAAGACGTTGAGACGGCGGACCTGCGGGCGTTAATCCTCAAGTTGCGGGCGGCGGGCGTCGAGGTGGAAGAGCGGACGCACAGCCTCTGGGTGCGGGGCGGTGAACGGTTGCAGCCCGTCGACGTGACGACCTGGCCGCACCCCGGGTTTCCGACTGACCTGCAGGCGCCCTTCGTCAGCCTCATGACGCAAGCGCACGGCCGCTGCGTCGTTTCGGAGGCCGTTTTCGAAAACCGTTTTCAGCACGTGCCCGAGCTCCGCAAGCTGGGCGCGGACGTCTACGTGGAAGGCCGCAGCGCGATGGTCACCGGCCCCAGCGCGCTGCACGGCGGTTCGGTCAACGTGCCCGATATCCGTTCCGGCGCCGCCCTCGTCGTGGCGGCGCTGTGCGCCAAGGGGACGACGGTGCTCGACAACATCTATCACCTGGACCGCGGTTACCAGGACATCGTGGCGAAGCTCGAGCGACTGGGCGCGCATCTCACGCGGGTCGATGGCGAGGCCGAGGTCCGGCCAGATCTCTCCAGGGTCGTCGGGGATTGAGGTCGCCGTGCTCTCCAAGAAAATTGGCATCGATCTCGGCACCTCCACGGTGCTCGTCTATGTCAAGGGTGAGGGCATCGTCGTGAACGAACCGGCACTGATGGCAACCGATGAAAGAGGTGCACGGGTGCTGGCCGTCGGGCGGGCGGCCTCCGAATTGCTCGGACGCGGCGGAAAAGCCCGTGCCATCCGGCCGGTTCGCGATGGTGACGGCGTGGACTACGACGCGGTCGGGGCGATGGTCCAGCACTTGATCGGCCGGATCGTCGGCCGGCAGCGGATTTTCCGGCCGGATGTGATGCTGTCGGTGCCCTCGATGGTCACCGGCGTGGAGCGGCGGGCGGTGCTCGAAGCCACCATGCATGCGGGAGCCAAAAGCGCCTACCTCATTGACAAGCCCATGGCCGCGGCCATTGGGGCGCGCGTCCCGGTGGCGACGACCGACGGGATCCTGGTCGTCAACCTGGGCGCGGGCTCCACCGACGTGGCCGCCATTGCGCACGGCGAGATGCTCGCGCTCGAATCGATTCGCATCGGCGGCGATAGCCTCGACCGCGCGATCGAGGAAGCCGTGGCATCGACCCACGGGGTGCGGCTGCCGCCGGGTGAAGCCGAGCGTTTGAAAGTCGCCACCGGCTCGGCGACCGTTCCCGCCGCGGAGACCTCGTTTGAGGTTACTGCCGCCGCCGCTGATGGCCGCAATCTCCAGCTACGCGTCTCCGGCAGCGAGGTGCAGGCTGCGATCCACACGCCACTGCTCGCGATCGCGTCCGCCCTGCAGCGAGTGATCGCCCAGGTTGGCGAAGACCGGCGCCCTTCGCTGCAGCGCAACGGCGCCGTCCTGACCGGGGGCGGTGCGATGCTGCGCGGGATTGCAGAATTTCTCGCAAGCCACGGGGGGATCCCCGCCCGGGTCGCCCGTGACCCCCAGAGTTGCGTGGCCGTCGGGACCGGGATGGCGCTCGACAACTTGCAGGTGATCCGGCGGGGCCAGCACTACATCACATGAGCACGGTACAGCGCCCGTCATCGGGGGTTGCCATCTTGCTCGGCGGCGGGGTCCGGGAGGCGCTGATGGCGCAACCGCTGCTGCGCGCCTGTGAGGGCGCGACGGTCTTCACCTCGGCCGACGCCGTCGGAACGCTACTCGGGCTCCCGTCCGTGGGTCGCGCCTTCGTCTTCGATGACTCACCAGCCGAGCTTCTGCGGGTCTTTCGGCGTTTGCGCGCGGGCCCGATCGGAACGGTCGTCATCCCATTCCCAGCCAGATTCCTCCATCTCGCGCTGACCTACTTCGCCGGAGTTCCCCGCCGCCTGATGGTGGCGGGCGCCAACGATTGGGCGGCGACCGAGCGGGTCACCGCGGTCCGCGGGATGCACCCGGTGGAAGCCAACTGGCGCCTCGCGGCGGTCGCCGGCAACCGGCCCGTGCTCGGCCCCGGGGATGCCCCCACCCTGCACCCGCCGGAAGCGGTCCGGGCGAAGGCGATCGCACGCTGGCCCGCCTTCATCGGCGGCGGCCGGCGTCCCCTGGTCCTGATCCCAGGCGGCGGCGGCTGGTCATCCGGCCGCTCGGCTCAATGGTGGCCGGCGGAGCGCTTCGCCGTGGTGGCCAACCAGGCGACGGCCGAGCGCATCATTCTCCTGTCTGGCGCCGGCGATGAGCGAGTGGTACGCGAAACGCGGGGAGGCATTGCGAAGCCGACCACCGTCGTCAAGCTGGCCGACATGACGGTGGACGAGGTGGCAGTGCTCAGCGAGCTCAGCCTTGCGGTGGTTGGCCACGACGGTGACGCGCTTCACGTCGCCGCCGCCGCCGGGTCCGTGGTGCTGGCCGTTGCGCGCCGGCCCGATATCCCGCCCATGGGCGAGCGCGTGGTGGCGCTCTGGGCGGATGATTTTGCCCGGTTCCCCGCCAGGCATGTCGTGGAGGCTCTTTCTCGGCAGGCCCGGATCGATACCTACGCCTGAACGGCAATCGGAAGCCGCGACGGCAGCACCACTTCGGGTAGCGCTCGACACTCGGGCGCTGAACAACGAGGGCGCAACCGGGGTCGGGCGATACGTCCGGGCGCTTCTCACAGCATTCCGCGAGACTCACGCCCTCACGGTGACGACCTACGGACAACGAGCGCCCAGGCTGCTGGGATCTCAAGTCCTCACCCCGCTCCAGATGCTTGCGGACCGCGCCCAGCTCGTCCATGGTCCCGCCAATTCGCTGCCGCTGTTCGTCGGTCTTCCTGGAGTGGTCACCATTCACGATCTGGCAATCTACGATCACCCCGAATGGTTTCCGGGGGACCAGTGGTTCGCCACCAAAGTGGTCGTGCCGCGGTCGATCCAGCAGGCGCGCACGATCATCTGTCCGTCGGATGCGACGAAAGCGGCGACCATGCGACTGTTCGGCGTCGAGGCGGCGCGCTGCCGGGTAATTCCGCACGGCGTCGAGACCGAGTTCGCGCTTCCCGTGTCGCCGTCGGTGCGGGCTGAGGTCCAGGCACGCTACGCACTGCCGGACCGGTACCTGCTGCAGGTGGGGACGGTGCAACCGCGGAAGAACTACATCACCACGTTGCGCGCCCTGGCGCGGATCCCGGCCGCCGAACGGATTCCCCTGATCGTGGTCGGCGGCTTTGGGTGGAAGTATGATCCGGTGGTCGACGCGGTGCGCGACCTCGAGCTGACGGGCTCCGTGCGATTTGTCGGCTATGCCGGGATGCCCGACCTCCCGGCGCTCTATCAGTTGGCGCAGGCGGTCGTCTTTCCCTCCCTGGATGAGGGCTTCGGTTTGCCTGTGCTCGAGGCGTTCGCCGCGGGCACGCCGGTGATCGCTTCCAATGCCGGTGCCATCCCCGAAGTCGCCGGGAACGCGGCCCTGCTTGCAGCGCCGGAGGATGACGAGGCGCTGGCGGACAACCTGCGCCGCCTGCTCGCCGACCGCGAGCTGCGTGATCGCCTGGTGGCGGCAGGTCGCGCCCGAGCCGCCCTGTACACCTGGTCGGCGAGCGCGGCCGAACACCGCGCGGTCTACGAATCCGCCGTTTCCGCCTGACCCTGACGACCCACCGCGTCGAGCACTCGCCAGGTCTTCACGGCAGTGGTGTCCCACGTGAACTCGGCGCTGCGCGCGCTTCCGGCCGCGATCAACCGTTGCTGCAGCGCCGGGTCGCCCACCAGCTCCAGCATCGCCTGGCTCCAGGCGCCCGTATCGTCCGGGCTGAGCAGGATGCCCGCGGTGCCCACGATCTCAGGAAGGGCCCCCGCGGTCGAGGCGATCACCGCCGTTCCGCAGCGCATCGCCTCGAGCGCCGGAAATCCAAAGCCTTCAAAGCGTGACGGGAGGGTCAGCGCCACGGCGCCGGCGTACAGGGCGGGTAGCTCATTCGCGGGAATGTATGGCAGGGTGGTCACCACTTCAGCGGACGGTTCCCCACCGTGATCCGGTCCGGCGAGCACGAGATTCGCGCGGAGACCGCGCCGGCGCGCTTCGTCGAATGCACGGCGCAGCATCGACAGGTTCTTGCGGGGATGATTCCGGCCGACGTACAGGAAGTAGGGACTGGCGATGCCCAACCGACGAATCACATCCGCCACCCTCGCTGGGTCCTGCGGGCGCATGCGCGGATCGACGCCTGAATGCACGACGACCACGCGTCCGCCGGGCACATGATAGAAGCGGACCAGGTCGTCGGCAGTCGCCCTGGACACGGCGATCAACCGGTTCGCGCGCCGAGCCGCGTACCTGGTGGTGGCCTCGAGATACCAGCGGGCCCGGCGCGAGTAGGAGCGGGGCTCGCGGCGATGGCCCACGTCGTGAATGGTGACGACCGATTTGAGGCCAAGGGCGAACGGCAACACGTGGCTGGGAATGAACGTGACGTCGGGCCGCTCACGGCGAAGCGCCTGCCGCAGTCGCCAGTGCGTCCATCCGCGCGGAAACGGGATGCCGCGCCATTCGACGGATGCGGGCAACCATGGCGGGGCATCGCTCGCATTCGCGTAAACGCGCACCGTGCGATCAGCCTTCGAGGCGGCGAGGGACTCGATGATGCTCCGCGCGTATACCTCGGTCCCGGTTGCGACGTCCCGCACGGCCGGCGTGCCGTCGATGCCGACTAGCAATGGGTTCACTACGACTGACCGCATCGGTGCAGCTCGGCCTGCGGCCTCGCTGATCCGCTAGCATCGCGGCAATGTCGGGGAAGAACTCGGTGCCCGAGGGGATTGCGATCGACCTCTTGTTTGCGGCTCAGCCATTTACCGGTCTCGAGCATCACGCATTGCACATCCTTCGCGGCCTGCACCAGGTCGGGGCCTCGGTCGATGTGCTGGTGCCGAGCGATGTGATCCCCAACATCCAGGATGCGGTCCAGGGCCATCGGGTGGTGCCGTTTCCGCGCGTGCCGCGCGGCCTGCGACTTGGGCGCGAACAATGGTCGTTTCCCTGGCGGTTTGGGGCCTACCCGCGCGCGCTGCGGCTGCTGCATTCGGTTCTCGGCGTTGCCCCCCTGCTCAGCGCCGTCCCGCTGGTGCTGACCGTCCCCGACCTCACTTATCGGATCCGCCCGGACGACCTGCATCCGCGTGCCCGCTGGTACTTCGGGATGCTTGGCCCGCGGAGCATTCGGCGGGCGCACCGCATCATGGTCTCATCCAAGGCGGTGTGGCGGCAGGTCATCGACCTGTACCATATCGCGCCGGAGCGAGTCGCTTACGTCCCGCTGTGCGCCGATGCGACGTTCGGACCGCGGCCGGCCGCCGAGGTCGCCGCTGCTCGAAAGCGCTTCGGGTTGCCCGAGCGCTACGTCCTATACGTCGGCACCATCGATCCGCGCAAAGATCTTGCTCGGTTGCGGGCGGCCTATGAGCTCCTTCCGCCCGACCTCACGGACGATTCGGCGCTGGTCTTCGTCGGCCGGACCAACCGTGGAGCCGAGCGACTGGCGGGGCAGGTCCGACAGGCCGGACCGCGCAGTCACGTGATCTCGCTCGACTACGTTCCGCGAGAGTTCCTGCCGGCGATCTACAGCGGCGCCTCGCTCTTTTGCTATCCCTCGCGGTATGAAGGCTTTGGGCTGCCGGTCCTGGAGGCCATGTCGTGCGCCACGCCGGTGGTCGTCTCTTCGGCTGAAGCCCTGGTCGAGCTGGTTGACGAGGCGGGCGTGGTGCTCCGCACGGAGAGCGTGGAGGAGCTGACCCAGGCGATGGAACGGTTACTCCGCTTCGATGCTGAGCAGGCTCGCCTTCGGAATGCCGGCCTTGCGCGATCGAAGGCGTTCAGTGTTGAGCGCCTCGGCCGAGAGACGGCGGAGGTCTACCGGCAGGCATTCGCCGCGTGACGCGATTCACCCTGCTCGGGGTGCCCGTCGACCCGCTCAGCGAGGCGGAGGCCGTCGAATGGGTCGTCCGCGCCCTGGCGGAGGGGCAGCCGCGCCTGGTGATCAGCGTCAACCCGGAGCGGATCATGCAAGCAGGGCGCGACCCCGACTTCGCGGCCATCCTGCGTCGCGCGGACCTGGCGCTGGCTGACGGCGCCGGCGTCCTCTGGGCGGCGCGACGGCTCGGCCATCCGTTGCCGAGCCGGCTGGCGGGTGTCGACGTCGTCACGGCGCTGGCGGCCCGCGGTGCCCGCGAGGGTTGGCGCTTTTTCTTTCTCGGCGGCGCCCCAGGCGTCGCCGAAGCGGCCGGCCGCGTGCTGCGCGACCGCTTTCCCGGGTTCACGCTGGCGGGAACGCACGCCGGCTCAGCGGATCAGGGAAGCGACCCGGTCACGGTGGAGCTGGTCCGCTCGAGTGGCGCCCAGTTGCTGTTCCTCGCCTACGGCGCCACTGCGGAAGAGGCCTGGCTCGCCCGCAACCTGGCCCGCTCCGGGGCCATCGTCGGAATGGGGGTGGGTGGAACCTTCGACTTCATCTCCGGTCGGGCCCGGCGGGCTCCTCCCTGGATGCGCGAGCGCGGCCTGGAATGGCTGCACCGGCTGCGCCAGGAGCCCTGGCGCTGGCGACGAATGCTGGCCCTGCCGCAATTCGTCTTTCGCGTGATGCGCGAGCCGCGCTGACCGCTCCATGAAGGATGCCTGTGACCTGCTCGTTACACGCCCTGATGCCTGCCGTCGTTGGCGCGCTTCGCCGGGTCACCAGTGCGCTGGTGCTTCGCTGGCTCCTCTTTACGGCCATCTTCAGTCTGGCCGCGGTGCCGCCGCTGGATCCCGACCTGTGGTGGCACCTGGCCAACGGGCGCCTGATCAGCACGACCGGCACGATTCCTCACGTCGATCTCTACTCGTTCAGCGCCGCCGGCCAGCCCTGGGTGATGCACGAGTGGCTGGCCGATCTGATGATGTACCTGCTCTACCAGCTTGGCGGCCTGCCGCTGCTGGTCGCCGTTGGTGCCGGCGCGGTGACGGCTGGCGCTCTTTGCGTGTACGTCATCCTGCGGCGATCGAGCCTGCACCCGACTGTGTCCGCGGTGCTGACGCTGGTCGGCGCGCTGGCGGGCTCGACGGCCTGGGGTGCCCGTCCCCAGCTGCTCAACATGGTGTTCACCGGTGTGCTCGTGGTGGGGCTCGGCGCCTATCGGCAAGGGCGCCTCAATCCTTTGCTGCTGCCGCCCTTCATCTGGCTGTGGGCCAACCTGCATTCGGGTTTCCTGGTGGGCGTCATCATCGCCGGCCTGTTCCTGATCGGTGAGTGGTTCGACGCCCGGCGTTCACCGGCCACCGGGATGCCGGCGCGCCGCCGGGTGCTGTTTGGATGGGCGATCGTGGCCGGGGTGGTGCTGTCCATCGCCAACCCATCGGGGCTTCAGACGCTCCTCTTTCCGCTTGGCACGCTGACCTCGCCGCTCATCCAGAACAACATCCAGGAATGGGCCTCGCCGGACTTCCACTCGATGGCCGGCCTGATGTTCGAGGCGATCGTTTTCCTTGTCCTCGGTGGGCTGGCGACCGGGAGGGTCAAGGCCCGCACGCATGAATGGCTATGGGCCTTCGCCCTGCTCTACCTGGCGCTGGCGTCTCAGCGCAACGTCCCGCTGTTCGTCATCGGCGCCGCGCCGCTCGCCGGTCGCTGTGCCCAGGCGCTGCTCCACACACTCTCGTCAGTCCTTCCCGCCGTCGCCCGCCGTCCGGCGGCCCAGGCGGCGTGGCGCTGGACCCCGATCCGGCTCAACGGGCCAACGGCGGCGCTCGGCATCGTCAACCTGGCGCTCCTGGTCGTGGCCGCGGCGGTCATGGTTACCTACCGCGCGCTTCCGAATCTCCGCTCGGCCGATGAAGCGGCCGCCATCGCCTCCGTCTTTCCGGTGCAGACGACGGATGCGCTCCAGGCTCTCGGGAAACCGGTCCGCATCTTCAACTACTACGACTACGGCGGCTACCTGCTGTGGCGCCTTTACCCGCACGGCAGCCGCATCTTCATCGACGGTCGGGTGGAAGTCTATGGATCGGCCCTCTTCAGCCGCTACCTGCGCGTCAGCTATATGGCCGAGGGCTGGCCGTCGGTCATCGCGCAGAGCGACCCGGACGCGATCGTCCTGCCGAACGGACATCCCCTTGTGGCCCTGCTCCAGCAGGACCGGGCATGGCAACTCTTCAGCCGGGATCGGGTGGCAACCGTTTTCACCCGAGTAGGCTTCGCTCCATGACCCCCGTTGCCTCATCGGTGGAGATCAGTGCCGTCCTACCGGCTTTCAACGAGGCGGCCAACCTGGAGCAATCGGTCGGCCGCATGGCGAGGGCGCTCGAGACGCACGCGCGCGCCTTCGAGATCATCGTGGTCGACGACGGCAGCCAGGACGGCACCGCCGGCGTGCTCGACCGGCTCAAGACCGCGCATCCCAGCCTGCGGGTGGTCCGGCATCCGGTGAATCGGGGATACGGCGCCGCGCTGCGATCGGGATTTGACGCGGCGCGCCTTCCCTGGATCTTCCTCATGGATGCCGACAACCAGTTTGACCCGATGGAGCTCGGCCTGTTGCTGGCCCGGGCGGGGGAGGGGGACATCGTGACCGGCTACCGGCAGCGTCGTCGGGACCCACTGCCTCGCCGGCTCAACGCCTGGGCGTTCTTCTCGCTGGTGCGACTGTTTTTCGGCCGGCTGGCGCGCGACGTCAACTGTGCCTTCAAGCTGATTCGCCGCGACCTCCTGGACCGCATGAGTCTCCACTCGGAGGGCGCCCTGATCAACACGGAGATGCTGGTGCTGGCTCGCCAGCTCCAGGCGCGGGTCGTCGAAGTGGCCGTCCATCACTACCCGCGCCGGTCGGGGAAGCAGACGGGCGCCAATCCTCGGGTCGTCCTGCGAGCGTTCCGCGAACTGCTGGCCTTTAAGGCCGAGATGCGGAAAGTGGAGAAGGCCGCATGACCCCGGAGATCTCGATGGTGATCCCGGCCTTCAATGAGGCGCTGCGTCTACCGACCACGCTGGACCAGGTGCAGCACCATTTGTCGACGGCGGGCCTTAGCGCCGAGGTGATCGTGGTCGATGACGGCAGCCACGACGCAACTGCCGAGATCGTTCGACAGCATGCCAGGCGCTGGCCGCAGCTGAAGCTGGTCGTCGCGGAGCGCAACGCCGGCAAGGGCGCCGCGGTGCGCCTTGGCATGGCGGCCGCGCGCGGTCGATACCGGGTCTTCAGCGATGCCGACTTGAGCGTACCGATCGATGACCTGGAGAAGCTGCTGCGGCCACTTCACGCTGGGGCGGGAGTGGCGATCGCCTCGCGTGGGCTGCGCGACTCGCAGGTCGAGCTGCATCAGCCCTGGTACCGGGAGAGCATGGGGAAGATCTTCAACCGGCTGGTGCGGATCTTCGTGCTTGGCGGCGTGCACGATACGCAGTGCGGCTTCAAGGCGTTCACGGCGGAGGTCGCCGACCGGGTCTTCCCGGTGCTGCAGACCCGCGGATTTGGCTTCGATGTCGAGGTCCTCTACCGGGCGCAGCAGGCGGGCTACCAGATTGTCGAAGTGCCGACCCGCTGGATCAACTCGCCGCAGAGCCGGGTGCACCCTGTCCGGCACTCCACCGCGATGTTCCTGGAGTTGCTCGCCATCCCCGACCGGGTCCGCAAACATCCGACCCCCGGTGTCAACGCCAGCGACCGTCGTGCCTCGGCCTGAATCGCTCAGTTCGCTAGGGTGACTGCACTCGATAGATCGTCACGGTCCCGTCGTGGCGGATGGGCTCAAGATAGGCCTGGTCTTCCGGGTGAAAGCCCGTCTTCGCTTCATCCGGCCCCCAGTAGAGCAGGGTGATGCCGTTGGCCTGGATGAAGGCCCGCACCATCGCGGCCGGCTCACCCGGGCGGAGCACCGCACCAACCTTCTGGATCTTCTGGAAGTAGTCGAGCGTTTCGCTGTAGTGGCCGACGTAGACGTCGACCCCCGCCCAGGCCGGCAGGAGCTGCCCCGCCTGGGGTGACGAAAGCGCCCGGTCACCGGCCCGGTGGTGGGCCGACAGCCATTGCATGGCCTGCCAGGCATCGTTGCCCACGTAGGCCTCGGGGAATGCGCCCGAGGCGAAGCGCACCGCAATCGCCAGGACGATCGCCGAGGCGACGCAGCACGTGGTCATCACCAGGGCGGTGATCCGCCGGGCCGGCGTGCGGCGCAAGCGGGCCGTCAGGGCGCGGAGGCCGACCGCCGCCAGGATCCCGATCGGAACATACAGTGCGTCGAGCAGGCGGCGCTGGATGCTCGCCAGGTTCGGCAGGTACAGCAGCAGGATGACCAGTGGAGGCCAGACCAGCATCAGCGCCAGGCCCTCGTCACGGCGCCGCCAGGCGGTCACCCCTCCGCCCGCAGCCAGCAGCAGGGGAACGCCAAGGCTGACGCCCAGGCTCAGCGGCCCCGGCGCCTGATGCCGCCACTGTGATGCCCATTCGGCGATGGTCGGGTCCGCGAACAGGAGCCAGGCATTGTAGGCGAGCAGCGGCAGCGTGACCATGAACGGCACCGCCTCGGCGGCGAGCGTCCGCCACGACGGCGGCCTGCCCCAGGCCAGCAACAGCCCCCGGTAGGCGACCCAGATGATGGCGATGACGGGGATCATCTGCGGATGAATGGCGGTGAGCGCGAGCAACGCTGCCGAGGTCAGCGCCACCGGACGCCAGGCCGGCCGATCCGCGATCTGCAGCAGCCCCAGCAGGCCGGCGATGATGAGGGCCGTCGCCCAGGCGAAGTGGGGGATGGCGAGGATCGAGTACCACCCGCTGAGCTCAGGAAGATGGAGGTCGAGCGCCTCGATCTGGCTGCCGAAGATGGCGGGGTTGCCCGCCGCCTGGGCGAGAAACCCGAGTCCCGATCCGAGCACGACGAGCACGAGTCCGAGCCTCCGAAGCTCGGCGGGAAGCAACTGCCGACAAAGACGGTCAACCGCCAGCACGACCGCGAGCGCACCCAAAATTCGGGCCAGGTGATAGGTGGCGATCAAGGGCAGATGCAACAGTCCGGCCAGGTGGCCGAGTAGCAGATAGAAGCCAAAAAGAAAGACGCCGCCATGTGGCTCGCTGGTATAGGGATCGTTCCAGAGCCACGACCCATCCATGCCCTCGCGCATCTTGGCCAGGTAGGTGGCGGCATCGTCGGCGATGAAGAAGAAGCCGGCGAAATGATGACCCGGCGGGGTCCAGAGGTAGGCCAGCAGATAGGGGAGGAGAGAGACGGCGGCGATCACCAACGCGAAGACCATCGCGAACCCGATCCGCTGCGTGCGCGGCGCGGGCGCCGGCGGCCTGGCTAGCGGGAGCGCAGCAGCCATGGTGCGAAAAGAAACAGCATCAGGGTTCCGAAGAAGAGGGCGTTCGACGCCACAAAGACGATCGGGTCCTGGGTCTGCGCGTCGCGGTAGCCTGCCTGGCCGTAGGCCGGACCTGCGGGATAGCGCGATAGCACGCTGAAGGCAAACAGCAGGCTGGCCAGTGTAACCGTCGGGATGACCGGCCATTCGCGCTGGGCGAGGGCGATGGCGCTCAACCAGATGACGGGCAGCAGCACGACGAGGTGGTGCGGCCAGGTTACCGAGGACAACAATGGAATCAGCGGGATGAAGGCGGCGCAGCGGGTCAGCGCCGGCTGACGGTGCGTTCGCCAGAACCACAGTCCGATGAGGAGGATGCCGGCGGCGGCCGGCAGGACGAACGCCCAGGGGATGTCGATCCATGGCTGGGTGTAAGGATTCTCAACGGAAACCCGGGTGAGAATGCTGCTGAGGGACTGGTTGGCGTAGAAGGCCGTGCCCGGGGCCAGGGCCGGCAGGACTTGCCCGATAAAGGCGATCGTGTCGTGGAAGCGGAACAACGCACCCACGCCGCCGACCGCGGCAAACGCGCCAACCATCCAGCCCACCGCGCGAAAGCGACGGTCGAGCAGCAGCCAGACCAGCAGGATGATGGGGGTCAGCTTCAACGCGGCGGCAACCCCCAGCGCCGCGCCGAAGCGCGGCCTGCCCTGGACGATGCCGACGACGCCGATCGTCACCAGCAGCACGATGGGCAGGTTGGCCTGTCCCTGTGCGACGTCGATCCAGAGCGGATAGAAGGTAAAGGTCGCGACAACGAGCGCCGTCATCGCCCAGCTCGTTGGCTTCCGCCACCGGAGGACGAGCGCGAGCGCGGCGATCAGCGACGTCTGGCAGATCAGCAGCCAGATCACGCCGGCCAGCGCGTCCGGCAAGAGTCCCAACGGAGCGATCAACAGGGCGAACGCCGGCGGGTAAATGAAGGCCGGCCTCAGCGTCGGGTCGGGGAACGGATGATGCAGAAAGGCGGCATAGAGCGGCGCCCCGTGCCAGATGTCGCGGGCGGCGGCGAGGTACGCATCGAGGTCCTGGTGACGCAACCCGGCCGCGCCGAGGACGATGAGATAAATGGCGACCGCCGAACCGATCAATCCAGCCTGGACGATGAACGCTGGCCGGACCTTCCCTGAAGGCGGCGCAGCCGGCACTGCCCGAGCCGCGCTTGGATGGAACGACACTGCCAGGCTATAACGCCTCGGAGAAGGGGTTCCTCGCACTCGTCGTTACACCGTCGTCATGGCTGGCGCTCGACCGCCGGCCGGTGGACCTGCGGTATCGCTGACCCGGGTCGCCGCCCGGTTGACCACCCCGCTTGCCTACGTCGCCGTGTTCGGGGGGCTGCAGGTCCTGCTGCTCTGGACCCTGCGTGCCCACGTCGGCACGTGGGTCGCCGCGATCAGCACCGGGGGTGTCCTGGCATTGCTCGGGCTGATCGTGCGGGTCGAGGGGCGTTGGGGGCTCAAGCTCGGCGTGACCGCGGTGCTGGGCGCCCTGACCGCCATCGGACCGACGCTGGTCGCCGTGGTCCAACGGCCTGCGCTCGGCCTGACGATGGAACACGACGGCCTGCTCCAGATCGAGTCGGCCATTGACCGACTCCTGCACGGACAACCCATCTACGGCGTCGACTGGTCCACCACGCCGATGGCCAGGCTGCCATGGAATTTGACGACCGATGGCAACCCGGCGCTGCACCATATGGCGTACTTTCCGCTCACCATCCTGGTCGGGATTCCATTCCGGCTGCTGAGCGGCGCCCTCGGTCTGCCCTTCGACTACCGGATCGTTCTGATCGGCTTCGCGCTGGTCGGCCTGCTGGCCATCGCCGCGCTACCCATAACCGCCGAACGCCGGCTGATGGTGACGGCGGCGATCTACATCAGCCCGCTGATCACGTTGTACCTGTGGTCGGGGCGCAACGACATCGAGTTCCTCGCCGTCGTGCTCCTGAGCCTCACGCTGCTGTCACGTGGCCACCCGGTCCTCGCTGCCGGCGCTCTTGGGATTGCGGTCGCGTTGAAACCGTTTGCCTGGCTGGCCGTCCCCTTCTTGCTGGTCGTGGTCGTGATGCGGTGGCGTGCCGGCCAGCGACGTCTCGAGCTGTGGGGGAGCCTGGCCGCCCTCACCATCGCCCCGATCGTGACGATCGTTCCCTTCCTGCTCGTCAACCCGCAGGCCTTCTGGACGGATGTCGTCCTCTACACGAGCGGCGGCGTCCCGGATGCCTATCCCATTCAGGGCTACGGCTTCGGCGAGATCCTGTACGACGCCCACCTCATCGCGCACCGCACGGACGCCTTCCCCTTTACGGCATTCCAGCTCGCGGCCCTGGTGCCGGTGCTCTGGCTGGCGGGACGGGCGCTTGTCCGACGGCCGACCGCTGGTCGCTGGATGGCTGGCTACGGCGGGGCATTGTTCGCGTTCATGTTTTTCGCCCGGTTCTTCAACGACAACTATGTCGCGGTCGTGATCAGCCTCTTCCTCTGTGTCCTGCCGCTGGGCGCGGCGAGCCTGGGGCCGCCTCGCGCGGCACGGGCCGCCCGGCTCGCCGCCTGATGGCGCTCGCGGAGCGCAGCCCGGAGGCGCACCGGCCAGGCCGCGGCGTTCGGCCGCAGCCGGCTGGCTGGCGATGGCCGGCGGTCGTCGCAACAGTGGTCTGTCTTCTCACCGCGCCACCGATCGCACTCGCCGCGAATCGTGTTCCGCCGGACA
>VBEW01000006.1 GCA_005889225.1 Chloroflexota bacterium
CTGCATGCCGTCATCGAGGTGAAGCAGCTCGCCGATCACGACGCCCACGAGCACGCTGATCAGCAGGATAAGGGGGTTCTTCGTACGAAGCGTCATCTGAATCCCGTAGACCGCCACGAAGAGACCGAGACCGGCGCGGATCGTCTGCTGGAGGCCGTCGGGAATAACGCGCCCCAGGCTCAGGCCAATCGCGGCGCCGGCGAGCACGCTGCCGATGTTGAGGGCGGTGCCAAGGCCCGGGATCACGGTCGAGCCGGCGGCGCCGGGCGGGCGACCAGCTAGAGCTTCTCGAAGCGGTCGACGTTGACGATGAAAACGGTCGCCCCACCGACCTGGACTTCGACCGGATAGGGCACAAAGAAGTCGCCCGGCTCCACCAAGGGCGGCATCGGGTTCATGAACTCGCTCCGGGTGCGGCAGTTTTCCTTGATCAGGCCGAGGACCTCTTCGATACGGTCATCGTCGATCCCAGACATCAGGGTCACGTTCTTGTGCTGCAGGAAACCGCCCGAGCTGGCAAAGCGCGTGACCGAAATCCCGCGGTCGTTGAGCGCGTCCATCGTCGACGATGCGTCCTCACTGTGAACGACCGCGACCAACAGCTTCATGCGGACCGCCGCTGGGCAGGGTGGACGCCGGCCTGGCGCAGCGCGGCTAAGGCCTCCTCGAGAATCCGCCGGGCGACCTGGTCGGGGTCGGCCGACGCATCAACCTCGCGCCACCGTTGCGGGTCCTGGGCCGCCATCTGCTCGTATCCGGCGTGCACCCGCTGGTGGAAGGCGATGGTTTCCCGGTCGAGCCGGTCCTGCGCGTTGCGCGGAATTCGCGCCAGTCCCGCTTCCACGGGGAGATTCAGCAACAGAGTCCGATCGGGCGTGAGGTGTCCGGTGGCCTCCGCCTGCAGCCGCTGCAGGGTCTTGAGGTCCAGGCCACGGCCGTAACCCTGATACGCAAGGGTCGAGTCACTGAACCGATCGCAGAGCACGACCTCGCCGCGCTGCAATCGTGGTCGGATCACTTCGTCGACCAGTTCGGCGCGAGCGGCCGTGAAGAGGAGTGCCTCCGTCCAGGGCGAGAGCCGGGTCTGCTGCGGCCCCAGTAAGAGCGGCCGGATCATCTCGCCCAAACGCGTGCCGCCGGGCTCACGGGTCGTCCAGACTACATAGCCTTCTTCGGCAAGGGCCGCCGCCAGGCGATGGATCTGTGTCGACTTCCCGCCGCCTTCGGGCCCCTCAAAGGTGATGAAGAACCCACCTGGCTTCCCCGCGGCATCCATCGGTTTGGGAGCACTATAGCGAGTTCAGTCCGCCGTGGTATAGATGCGCAATCGCCGGTTCGGCTCTTTGCCGGTGCTGCGGGCCGTCAGCTCGTGGCGCTCCACCAGCTGGTGCTGCAGCCGGCGGACGTAGGCGTTCTGCGGGGAGAGTTCGACCATCGAGTTCGTCGCCTTCGCGCGGCTGATCCCTTCCAGCGTTTCCTGCAGCGCCGACTCCGTCGGATCGGGCGTGTCCAGCTGGTACATCCGGCTGAGCGCGTTCTTGATCTGGGTGATGGTATTGCTTTTCAGCACCTGGATCGGGATGCCGTCGGCCTCCGCCTCCTTCAAGGGCGAGTCCTTGCGGCGGTAGTAGTTCTTCAGGGTAACGATCAGGTCGGCCTCCTCGATGTGGTTCTGGACCCGTATCGGGACGTGCAACTCATTGATCGCCTGCTCCAGGTAGTTCCGGCTGACCCCGTAGGGAAAGACCGAAACCGTTTCGTGCAGGCTGCGCGATCGTGGAGCTTCCAGCGGTTCGCGGACGGCGGCGGTCCGCATCGGGGCGGTCTCGGCAAGACGCGCGACGATCGCGCCATCGGCGCCGCGGATCCGCATCTGGGGCGGTTTCAGGGTGCCGCGCAACGCCGCATCGACCACCTCGGCCAGGGGCTGATGGATGGCCAGACGATCACGGTCGTGTATCTCGACGAGCACGTCGAAGGTCGGCGGCGATTTGCGTTCGAGGACGGACTTCTGAGTTCCGCGGCGGCGTGCCTCTTCGTCGGAGAGGGTGACGGTCTGGATGCCGCCCAGCAGGTCGTTCAGGGTGGGGTTGACCAGCAGGTTCTCCAGCGAATTGCCATGCGCCGTGGCCACCAGCTGCACGCCGCGCTCAGCAATCGTTCGGGCTGCTGCAGCTTCCAACTCGGTGCCGATCTCGTCGATGACGATCACCTGTGGCATGTGGTTCTCGACGGCTTCGATCATCACCGCGTGCTGCAAGGCCGGAGTGCGGACCTGCATCCGTCGGGAGCGACCAATCCCGGGATGCGGAATGTCTCCGTCACCGCCGATCTCATTGGACGTGTCCACGATGACGACACGCTTTTTCATCTCGTCGGCGAGCACGCGGGCACATTCACGCAGCATGGTGGTCTTGCCGATGCCGGGGCGACCCAGCAGCAGGATGCTCTTGCCGCCGATGACCATGTCCTTGATGATGTCGATCGTCCCGGTGATGGCCCGGCCGACCCGGCAGGTGAGGCCGATGATCTGTCCAGAGCGATTTCGGATCGCGGAGATGCGATGCAGCGTGCGTTCGATCCCAGCCCGGTTATCGTCGCCGAACGAGCCGACCCTGGTGGCGACGAACTCGAGGTCCTCGAGGGTGACCGGGGTGTCGTCGAGGATCACCTCGTGGTCGGGAAAGCGTGCCTCCGGCTCGCGACCGAGATCGAGCACGACTTCCAGCAGCAGACCTTGATGATCGAGCCGTTTGACCGCCCGGTTGATATGCGGCGGCAGCGCCTGGAAGAGCTGGTCGAGCTCCGCCGGATCGGCCTCGGTCAAGCCATTGTGCGATCGCCTGAGTTCGTGCATCGCTTCAGCCATATTGCGGCACCAACCGCTTGTCCTTGATTCTTACCCGCATCCGGGCCGGAATCTTCAACGGCAGCTCCCTGACCATCAACATTTGCGAGGCGATCACCTCGAAGCCCTCCTTCTGGAGCAGCTGGATCCCGGTCTCATCGTAGTGACGCAAGCTGCACCAGACCGGGCCGGGTTGGTGCTCGGCAACGTAGGCAAGGCTACGCTGCACGAGCAACCCCCAGAGATCGGGGGGTTGGGGCGCGGCCATCAGCCCCAGGCTGTGCGGCCTGCCACCGCCGCCGGTGACCAGGCTCATCCAGCCGACCACCTGGACCCGCTCGACGACGAATCGCGGCTGGCCGGCCCGGCGCGGAATGCGGGCGCTGAAGGAGCCCGGCTGAAAGGTCCGCCGCCACTCGGCGAAGTTGGACGCCTCGACGGCGGCCACTGACTTCGGCGTGGTCGCCACATATAGAAGGTAGAGGCCGAGCTCGTCCTCACGGCGCATCGGCCGCCACCCCGGCAGCGGTGGCGCCGGCCTCGGGTCAATGCTTTCCTTGAGCAGGGCGTGCTCGGTCGCATACGCGATGAATCCGCGGGCCTTGAACAGGTCGGCGATCGGGTCATCAACCGGTACCCGGACGATGAACTTGGTGACGCCCCGCTTCAAGCCTTCATTGAAGAGGTGGTCGAGTAGGGCGGTGCCATCCTGAAACCGGTCCAGGTCAGGACTCAGACACAGGTTGAGGATCTGCCAGACATGCGAACCAAGGGCGGCGTTCTCGGCCTGAACGAAGCCCTGGATCGTGTGGCGGCGGCCGTCCTCCATTACGTAGACGTGGTCGGCCGCCGACGTGATGGGCAGGATCGCCGCGAACGTATTGTTCAGCAGGAACCAGAGTCGGGTGGATGCGAACTGGCGCTTGAGGGGCGGGCGCTCTGCCTCGCGAGTCTGCTGGCGGTAGAGCGCCTCGATGGCGCCAAGGTCCTTCAGCTGTGCGGGGCGTACCTGCGGGGTCATCGATGCTCACCATCGATCGACAGGAAATATTGGTGCCAGCGCCGGTCCGACGTCAGCTCGGGATGGAAGGCCAGCGCAAGTTTGTTGGCCTGCCTGACCGCGACCGTCTGGCCGGCGTGACTCGCCAGTTCCTTAACCTCGGGCGATCGCTCGGTGACCTGAGGGGCGCGGATGAACACCGCCGGGCCGGCGCCACCGATGGCCGGGGATTCGATCTCGGCCTCGAAGCTATCGATCTGCCGGCCGTACGCGTTCCGCCGGACGCCAATGTCCATCAGCTTGAGCGGCTCCTGGTCGGCCCGCCCGCCCTGGATGTCGCGCGCCATCAGGATCATCCCCGCGCAGGTGCCCATCACCGGCATCCCCGCCGCGCCGCGGCGCTGGATCGACGCTCTCAGTCCGGGCTCCATGAGGCGCGCCATCGTCGTACTTTCGCCGCCCGGCAGGATCAGGGCGTCGACCGCATCCAGGTCACTCGCGAGGCGTATGGGTACGCCCTCGACCTCGCAGGCGCGCAGCGCCGCCAGGTGCTCGCGAAAATCCCCCTGCAGCGCAAGGACGCCCACTCGGCGTCGAGCCTTCACCAGCCTCTGCCGGCGAGCAGCTCCTCCTGGGGAATCGCCCCGATCTCCAACCCCCGCATTGCCTTGCCGAGGCTCTTGGACGCATCGGCAAGGATGTCCGGCCGATCGAAGTACGTGGTCGCCGCCACGATGGCCTTGGCGCGGGCGGCCGGATTCTCCGCTTTGAAGATGCCCGAGCCGACGAAGATCCCGTCGCAGCCGAGCTGCATCATGAGCGCGGCGTCAGCCGGGGTCGCGATCCCGCCTGCGGCAAAGTTGACGACCGGTAGCCGTCCGAGGCGGGCGGTATCTTCGAGCAGGTCCGCCGGAGCGCCGATTCGCTTGGCCTCCATGACCATCTCCTCGGGTCCAGCGCCATGGAGCTTGCGGATGGCGCCCGTCACCGCCCGCATGTGGCGGACGGCCTCGACGACGTTCCCGGTGCCAGCCTCACCCTTGGTCCGGATCATCGCCGCGCCCTCGGCGATTCGTCGCAAGGCCTCGCCCAGGTCTCGGCACCCGCAGACGAACGGGACTTTGAAAGCATGCTTGTTGATGTGGTGCTCTTCGTCGGCCGGGGTCAGTACCTCGCTCTCGTCGATGTAGTCGACGCCGAGCGATTCCAGGATCTGCGCCTCGACGAAATGCCCGATGCGGCACTTGGCCATCACCGGGATGGTGACCGCATCGATGATCGCCGCGATCAGGCCGGGGTCGCTCATCCGCGCCACCCCACCCTCGCGCCGGATGTCCGCCGGGACTCGCTCCAGTGCCATGACGGCCACCGCCCCGGCGTCCTCGGCGATCTTCGCCTGCTCGGGAGTGACGACGTCCATGATGACGCCGCCTTTGAGCATCTCGGCCAGCCCGGCCTTGACCTTCCAGGTCCCCCGGCGATCGGTCAGCGCAGGGGTCAACTCCTCCACGACGACATTTTACCGCCCCCTCCTTACAATTCATCCGCAATGCGGGGCGCCCGGCGGACGCGGCGGCAGCAGGTGATCGCCGTGGTCGTCGCCGTCACGCTCGGGCTCCCGGCCCTGTTCGGGATCGCTGTGGTGGTCGGGCTCATCATCACACCCCCAATCGACGACATGCCCACGCGGGTGGAGGCCATCCTGAAGGAACACGGTGGCACGCGCGTGCCGCTGGCCCAGGTGCCGGACCAGCTGAGCGAAGCCCTGATCGCCATCGAGGACGAGCGCTTTTACCAGCACCGGGGAATCGATACGCAGGGGTTGATCCGCGCGGTCCTGACCGACCTGTACCACCATCGGGCGCTCGAGGGCGGCAGCACCCTGACCCAGCAGCTGATCAAGCTGCTGTATATGGACAACGACGACGACGGTTGGCGGAAGCCGCCGGACCTGGTGCTGGCGCTCAAGCTCGAATCCCGCTTCGACAAGCACACGATCCTGGAGAGCTACCTCAATGCGGTGTACTACGGTCACGGCGCCTACGGCATCGGGCAGGCGGCCAGCGTCTATTTCCACGTCAGGCCGCAGCAGCTGGACCTGGCCCGCGCGTCGATGCTCGCCGGTATGCCCCAGGCTCCCTCGTACTACGACCTCTATCGCAATCCCTGTTCGGCACGCGCCCGCCAGTTCAACGTCCTCGCCCAGATGGCGCACGATGGCTACATCAGCCAGGAGCAGGCGGCCGCCGCCTACAACGAGCCGATCGGCTTTCCGTGCAAATATTGAGCGTGCCGCTCGATCTCGTGCTCCTCGGCCCGCCAGGGTCCGGCAAGGGGACCCAGGCCTCCCGGCTGGCGGCGAAATACGGAATTCCGGCGATCGCCACCGGTGATATCCTGCGGGCCCAGGTCGAGGCCGGCACCCCGCTCGGCGTCCAGGTCAAGGCGTACCTCGACCGGGGAGAGCTGGCCCCCGACAGCCTGGTCATCGACATCATCCGGCACCGCCTCGCAGACCCGGACACGCTGCGGGGATTCATCCTGGACGGCTTCCCCAGAACCGTCCGCCAGGCCGAGGCGCTGGATGTTCTGCTGATCGAGCTGGAGCGGCCGCTTGACGCGGTCCTCTACCTGGACGTCGACCGGCAAGCGCTGCTCGACCGGCTTGGCCACCGCGCCGAGATCGACCAGCGCAGCGACGACCGGCCGGATGTCATCGCCCACCGGATCGACGTCTTCCTCGACCAGACCGCGCCCTTGATCGACTACTACCGCCAGCAGAGCAAGCTCAGGCTGATCGATGGCACCCAGTCCCCGGAACAGGTGGCAGCCGCCATCGACGCTGAGGTCGGCTCGCTCCCGTAGCCGTCGTTTGGCGCCCGCCAAATTGGGCATAAACGACATATCTCGCGGGTTGTTCCCGACGAGAACACGAAGGAGAAGCTATCAATGCCTGAACTAAAAACTGAACTCATCCCCCTCCTGCCGCTCAACAACGGGGTCGTGCTGCCGAACATGGTGGTCACGGTCCCGCTGGAGCGCGAGGAGGCGCAGGCCGCCGTCGCCGCCGCGGGTGAGGGCGACCGTCTCGTCCTGCTCGTTCCCCGAGTCGAGGGCCGTTATGCCAGCATTGGCACGGTCGCCAAAGTCGAGGATTCGCGGAAACTGCCCAACGGCGTCGAGGTGGCCATCTTGCAGGGGCAGTATCGCGCCTCTGTCGGCAGTGCGGCTGCTGGTACCGGACCGGCCTTGCGCGTCACGGCGCAGCCGGCCGCCGACGTCAACCCGCTGACCGAGACCTCGCATGTGCTCGCCCGCGAGTACAAGGCGCTGATCGAGAATTTGCTCGAGCTACGTGGTGCCGGGGAAGTCATCCAGATGGTCCGCGGCATCGACCGGCCCAGCCAGCTTGCGGACCTGGCCGGCTACTCCCCTGATCTTTCGCTCGAGCGAAAGGTCGAGATCCTGGAAACGGTCGACGTCGAGGCGCGGCTTAAGAAATTAATCGCGTGGACCCGCGAGATCCTCGCCGAGGCCTCGCTCAAGGACAAGATCCGCAACGAGGTACAGGAAGGGATGGAGAAGCGGCAGCGCGAGTTCCTGCTTCGCCAGCAGCTGGAGGCCATCAAGAAAGAACTCGGCGAGGGCGACGGTGACGTTGCCGCCGAATACAGGAAGAAGATCGAAGATGCCGGCATGCCCGAGGCGGTCAGAAAAGAAGTCGAGCGCGAGCTCGACCGGTTCGAGCGGACCAGCGAGCAGAACCCGGAGGCCGGCTGGATTCGCAATTACCTGGACTGGATGCTCGACATGCCCTGGAACAAGCGCACCGTCGACCAGTTCGACGTGGTCGAGGCGCGCCGCGTGCTCGACCAGGACCACACGGGACTGGAGGACGTCAAGGACCGGATCATCGAGTTCCTCGCCGTGCGCAAGCGGCGCGATTCGCGTGGACTCCAGGTGATCGGTGGCCGCGGCTCGGGCGCGATCATCACTCTGGTCGGACCGCCTGGGGTCGGCAAGACTTCGCTGGGCGAGTCGGTTGCCCGGGCGCTGGGTCGCAAGTTCACGAGAATTTCTCTTGGCGGCATTCACGACGAAGCCGAGATTCGTGGACACCGCCGGACCTATGTCGGTGCGCTGCCGGGCCGGATCGCCCGCGCCCTCAAGGAAGCCGGCACCCGCAATCCGGTGATCATGCTGGACGAGATCGACAAAGTCGGCAATGACTGGCGCGGAGATCCGTCGTCGGCCCTGCTCGAAGTGCTCGACCCGGCGCAGAACCACTCGTTCCGGGATCACTACCTCGAGGTCGACCTGGATTTGTCCGAAGTCCTGTTTATCCCGACGGCGAACGTGGCGGACACCATTCCGGCACCGCTGCTCGACCGGATGGAGATCATCCGGCTCGACGGCTATACGGAAGAAGAGAAGCTGGCCATCGCCCGCGATCATCTGCTGCGGCGGCAACTGGATCGCAACGGCCTGAGCGCTGATGAAGTCACGGTGGACGATGAGGCGCTGGGCCGCATCATCGCGGACCACACGCGCGAGGCGGGCGTCCGTAACCTCGAGCGCGAGCTCGGACGCTTGCTCCGGAAGGTCGCGACCCAGATCGAAGCCGGCAAGGTGGTAGCGCCGGTGCACGTCGGCGGCGAAGACGTCAAGACTTACCTGGGGCGCGCGAAGTTCCACGCGGAAGTCGCCGAACGGACAGAAGTCCCGGGCGTGGCCACCGGGCTGGCTGTAACGGGCATCGGTGGCGAGGTCCTGTTCGTCGAGGCGGCGGCCATGGACGGGCAGAAGGGCCTGACCCTGACCGGCCAGCTGGGCGATGTCATGAAAGAGTCCGCGCAGATCGGCCTGTCGTACGTGCGGTCGCACGCCGCCGAGCTCGGCATCGCGCGCGGGTTCGAAGAGAAGGCGATCCACGTGCACGTGCCGGCGGGTGCCATTCCGAAAGACGGACCGTCGGCCGGCGTCACCATGGTGACGGCACTGGTCAGCCTGTTCAGCGGGCGGCCGGTGAAGAGCACTGTGGGCATGACCGGCGAGGTGACGTTGCAAGGCAAGGTCCTTCCGATTGGCGGCGTCAAGCAGAAGCTGCTGGCCGCCCACCGGGCCGGCTTGACCGAGGTCATCCTGCCTTATCGCAATGAGGCGGATCTCGATGATCTGCCGCAGAGTGTGCGGGACGCCATGACAATCCGTCTGGCCAGCGATGTCCGGCAGGTGCTGGACTGGGCATTGGAGCCGAAGAGCGTTACGCTGCCTGAGGCAGCGTAACCTCGCCACGGCCGCCGTCCGTCTGTGAGCCGCGCATTCGTCAAGGAAAGTGATTCAGCGGCGGCCGGATCCCCGGTCGATCGCTTCTACCAGAGCGTGCTCGGCCTAAACGATTTGGCCCGGGCGCTGATTGCCAAGCGGCAGCAACAGGCCTGGCTTCAGGCCAGCGACCAGATCGAGCAAGCGCGTGACGCGGCGCGCCAGGCGCTCGGCGCCGAGTCCTATCGCGAAATCTTCGAGAGCGCCGCGGAGCGGGCGGGCGATCCACCGCAGAGTCCCACCTGGTGGGCCGCTGGTGATGCGGCGATTGCCCTTGCTGCCCGCCGGCGTTTAAGCCGGGAGCAGTTCGCGGTCCTGGTCGGACCTCTTAGCGTGGCACTGCCCTGGCTGAAGGATGCCGGGAGCCCGACCTGACTAAGGCGACCTGAGGTCAAACCCATAACGGAGCTCGGTGTGGCGACCGTCTGCCAGCTCGACCACTCGCTGACCGACAACAGTGCCGCCCTGCCGGTGGTACCAATCGATTCCGAGTCTGTTGCCATCCAGCACCCACAGCTCGATGGCCGACCCTCCTCCCCCTCGTGCATCGCGCTCGACTTGCTGCCAAAGGACCCAACCAACGCCCTTGCCAAGCACGGCCGGGTCGACGTAGATGGCGTAGACCTCGTGGATAGACTCACCTACCGGCCCGTGCTGGACATACCCGACCACCTTTCCGGAGTCTTCAGCCACGTGGACGGGCGGCCCCGTGAGACGGCGTAGAAGAACCTCCTCGGAATACCACCGTAGGAGGGTCTCCTCGATCGCGTCGGGTGAGATCAGGCCTCGGTAGGCGTGCCGCCATCCCTCGGCGGCGATGCGCGCAATCTCTTGGACGTCGCCCTGCGTAGCTCGACGAACAATGAGGCCCCTCAATCAAATGTGGAGGTTAATAGAACCGTTCTAGCCGTGTGACTGTTCGCGAAGCTAACACATCTTTGAGTCATTGACAGACAGCTGTCAAACCCTGGGTTCATCATCGAAGTATGGCCGCATCAGGCAGCCTTATCGAGCTAAAGAGCAGGCCGGCGCAGGTCGCCGCGCGGCAGCTGCACGCCGCCGTGAAACTGATATCGGCCTGCGCCCAGAAGGCCGACGGGGCTCAACTCGGCGAGTTGCTGATCCTGATCCGCGAGGCCGGCATCGACCCGTTGGAAGCAGCCTTCGCCACGGGCGTGCGTCGGTTCGACAAATCCGGTGATTACGCGGTCGATGGCGCGTTGAGCGTGACCGCCTGGCTGAAATGGAAATGCAAGCTGTCGGGAGGCGCCGCCGCCGAGCGGGTTGAGATCGGCAAGCAGCTGGAGCGCCTGCCCAAGACCGAAGAAGCGTTTGCGCGCGGCGATGTGGGCTACCAGCACGTCGCCGTCATCGCTCGGACCGCTGAGAACGTCGGCGCCGCCGCGGTGCGCACCGAAGAACGCAACCTCCTCAACGCGGCGCTCACGATGGATCCCGGCCAGTTCACGACCGTGGCAAAGAACTTCGAGCATCGCGTCGATGCCGCGGGCGCCCTGGCCGAGGCGAACCGCGCTTACCAGCGCCGCTTCCTGCACGTTGGCGATCCGCAGGATGGGGTCGTCCGGATCGACGGCCTGCTTGACGCTGAAGGCGGGGCAACGGTACGAGCGGCGCTCGCGGCTCAAATGAAGCCGATCAAAGACGACGATCGGACCCACGGACAACGCTTCGCCGACGCCCTCGTGGAATTCTGCCGCAAGGGCTCTGGCGGCAAGCGCGGCAGCTCGGGTTCGAGGCCGCAGCTGATCATCCGCGCCAGCCTGGCCACGCTGGCCGGAATCCCGGGCGCGCCCGCCGGCGAGCTGGAAGGCGGCGGAACCGTACCTGCCGAGACCGTCCAGCGCTATGCGTGTGACTCAGCGCTGATACGAATGACGGGCCGCACCGAGCTCGAGCACGAGCGCAACAACGCGAGCCGCACGCTATCGGCGTCCACGCGTCGGGCGCTCGAAGCGCGTGATCGGCGCTGCGTCTGGCCCAGCTGCGGCCGTCCTGCGGACTGGTGCGACGGACACCATCTCGTTTGGTGGACACGAGGCGGTGAATCATCGCTCCCCAATCTCGCCTTGCTTTGCCGGCCGCATCACCGGCAGGTTCACGAGGGTGGCTGGTCGATCCAACGCCGAGAGAAGCAATGGCTTGTCCAACCACCACTCAAAATTCCGGGCAGGGTTCTTGCTCGCCGTGAATGAGCCTGTTCACGCCCGCGAGTGAGCTTGGCTCTGGGTTCAGCCGGACGGCTGGGCAGCTCTGGCGAAGCCCTGGAACAACCGCTGCACCCAGGCGAGATCATCGATCTCTTCCGGGTGCCACTGAACGGCAATCCAGAAGCGTCGCTCCGGCGATTCAATTGCTTCGATGATGCCGTCGTCGGATTTCCCGGTCACTCGCAACCGCGGCGCTACGGACTTTACCGCTTGGTGATGCAGGCTGTTGACATCGATGCTGGTCTCATCGATCAGTTGTGCCAGCCGCGAGTCGGGATCGAGGCGCACCCTGTGGATCAGCGCCGTTCGGGCCCGGCCATCGGCATCGGAGTGCTCGACGGTGGTGGCGCCCTGGTGATGCAAATCCTGGTAAAGGCTCCCGCCCAGGGCGACGTTGAGCAATTGCTGGCCGCGGCAGATTCCAAGCGTCGGCAGGTCGTCGTCAAAGGCCCAGCGAGCCAGCGTTAGCTCGGTTCGGTCGCGCTCTGGCTCGATGATATTGAGATTTTGTATTGCCTGCTCGCCGTACGCTTCCGGTGCTACATCGGCGCCGCCCGGAAAGACGATGCCGTCCAGGCGCTCGTAGATGGACCGCAGCCGATCTTGCTCGTCGATCGGCGGGATCAGCACCGGCGCGCACCCGGCCGCGGTCAGGGCGCGCACATAACTCTGGTTGATGCCAAAGCGGGCCGGCTTCGGGCCCGGCGGGATGGCCAGGGTCGGCAAGCCAATGACTGGATAACTCGTCAACTTGTAAACGTGAAGGCCTTCAGCCGAACCGCCGGCACGCGTGCGGCCCCCAGGTATTCGCTGATCTCCAGCTTCGTCGACTGGCTGATCGCGAGCGTGCCGTTCAGGGCGTCGAGCATGCTTTGCGTGAAACGCAGGTCTTTGACCGGCCGGGTGATCCGCCCGTTCTCGATCAGGAACGTGCCTTCGCGCGTCATGCCAGTAATGATTGACGCCTTGGGATGCACGACGCGCACGTACCAGAAACGCGTCACCCAGATGCCTCGCTTGATGTCGCTGGCCAAGTCTGCCTTGGGCGTGGTGCCCGGACCCATGAACAGGTTGACCGCGAACGGCCCCTCAGTATTGGGCGCCGGCAGCCCGTGGCCGGTTGATTGGCGGCCGGCCCGCTGCGCCGTCTGCATGTCGTAGACCAGGCCGCTGGCAACCCCGCCTTCGATCAGGTTGACTCGCTGCTTGGGCACGCCCTCGAAATCAAAGGGCGTGGGAACCCCGCTTGGATCGACGCCGTCATCCCAGATGTTGACGCTCTCGCCAGTGATCCGCTCGCCAGGACGCATGAAGCTGCGGTCTTCCTGCGCCGCCAGGGCGCTGAAGCCGGTGAAGCTCATGAACTCCAGCATCTCCGCGACGGCGTACTCCTCGAGCACGACCTCGTAGACGCCGGGCTCGATCGGTTGCGCGTTCTGGTTGCGCTGGGCCTTGTCGATGACTTCATCGGCCAGGTCGTTCTTATCCAGCTGCCGCACGTCGATTGCCCCGCGATCGGCATAGCCCGAGCCGGCTTCCCCCATGACAACCGAATTGACTGTGGCTTTGGTCGAACGATGATGGTGAAGGACGCCGAGTGAGTTGGCGATGGCCAGCTGCTCCGCGCCCGTGCTGTAAGCGCCGAAGGCCTTCAGCCCGGCGCGTTTGGCTCTCGCGCAGATGGCCTCGACGAAGTCGGCGCGCTCCTCTGGCGTCGCTGAGGCCGTCGCGTCTGACCAGGTTTCGACCCGCTGGCTTTTCGCCGGTCCCGGCATGGGAACGACCTCGCCTTTCGGTTGCAGCTCGGCAATCGCGACCGCTCGGTTGAGGACGTCCGATGCTGCCGACTCGTTCATCTGATTGATCGAGGCAACGCCGGTCTTGCCATCCTTGACGACGCGTACCCGCACGCTCACGTCGCGTTCGGCGACGTTCTGATGGATCCCATTGTTGGCAAAACGCGTCAGCGCGCTGTCCCACTCGGTGACCATCACCTCGGTCTGCTGCGCTGGCGAGCGCTGCAGCAGTCCGACCATGAAACGCTTCAGTTCGCCTTCTTCCGTGAGCCGAGCAACTTCGATGCTTTTCATTTCAGGATTCCGACTTTGACGTTCTGGAAGCGGGTGGGCGCGGCGCCATGCGCCACGTGGGCGACCTGGGGTGGCTGTCCCTTGCCGCAATTCGCCAAACCCCAGACCTGCCACTCTGATTTGCCGCCGACGGCATCGCACGAGTTCCAGAACTCGGGCGTAATCCCAGCGTAGGTTGCATTTTTGAGCATCCGGCCGCGCTTGCCATTGACAATCTCGTAGGCCAACTGGGTGCCAAATTGAAAATTCAATCTCTTGTCGTCGATGCTCCAGCTGCGATTCGTTTCCATGTAGACGCCGTCTTTCGTCTCGGCGATCATCTGCTCCAGCGTCGAATCGCCCGGCTGCAAGCTGACGTTCGTCATCCGAATCAGTGGGATCCGGTTCCAGCCATCAGCACGCATGGTGCCGTTGCTCTGCTGGCCGAGCACGCTGGCCGTCTCCCGCGACGTGAGATAGCCGACGAACAAGCCTTCCTGGATCAGAAACGACCGTTGCGCGGGAACCCCCTCGTCATCCCAGCCAAAAGTTCCGAGCCCGGTTGGCGTGAGCGCATCGGCCGTGATGCTGACCTTAGGCGAGCCATACTGGAGATGCTTGAGTTTCTCGGGGGTCATGAAGCTGGTCCCGGCATAGGCCGCCTCCATGCCAAATACACGGTCCAGTTCCGTGGGATGGCCGCAGGACTCGTGCACCTGGAGCGCGACCTGGCTGGCATCGAGAATGAGCGTCCTGACGCCACTCGGACACTGTGGTGCCAACAGCAAGGCGACGGCTTCTTCGCCAATCCGCTGCCCGTGCCGATCAAGTTCCAGCGCCGTGATGTACTCATAGCCGCCCGCTCCCTGGTGCCGGCCAAACGAGTTGGGATACGACCGGTTCTGCACCTCGTCCGGCGAGGTCGCGGTCGCCTCGATGCCGGCGCCGCTCTCGTAGAGTTCTTGTTCCGTGTAGGCGCCCTCGGTTGAGGCAAAGACTTTCGTTTGCTTGATGAACTCCATCGAGCCTTCGCGGATGGTGACGCCTTTCACGGCGCCCATAGCCTGATCGGCCCTGAGTAACAGCTCGACCTTTTCCGTCAACGGCACGGTGAACGGATCGCGCTCGACCGGCGTGCGATAGTGACCCCGCGACGTAACCGGCGGTCCCAGGTCGACGGGCACCGAGCGGGCGCGGGCGCTCGCCCGAGCGATCCGGATCGCGCGCTCGACGACTTCCTGGACTTCGTCCTGCTTTAGCCGTGCGCTGCCGGCGAAGCCCCAGGCGCCATCGACCAGCACCCGCACGCCAAAACCTTCGCTGGCGTCGTCGGAAACGGCGGCCAGCTGGCCATTCTTGACCGTGATGTCCTGTTGAACGCGCTCGTCGAGACGCACGTCGGCGTAGGCGGCCCCCTTTATCTGGGCGGCGTTGAGCGCCGCCTCTGCCAAATCTTTCATGCAAGAAGCTTAACGAGAGCGTGGCGCTACTGGTTGATGTACCAGTCGGCGGTCTGGTTCATCCACCAGAATTCATTGCCCTTGTAACCGCCAAGCTTCTTGTTGTACGCCTCGACGTCGACCGCCTGATACAGGGGAATCTCCGGAATGAGATCCGCCAGCCGGTGCTGCGCCGCAATATATTTGTCTTTACGTTCCGAGAGCCTCACCGAAAGCCGCGCCTGGTCGAGCGCCTGATCCAGCTGAGGGTCGCTGAGGTACGTCGTGTTTTGGCCCACGCAGCCGTTGACATCCGTCGGGATCTGCGAGCTGTGGTAGGCCGTGTAGGCCAGCGAGTCCGGCTCAGCCGGATAACTGTAATTGTTCGTGTACAGAGCCAGGTCGAAGTTGTGACTGTAGATGACGCCACCGGCGGTGCACGATCCGAACATGCGGCTCGACGGCACGTTGGCAAACGGCTTCACGATGTCGATGCCGATGCTCTGCAGGTCGGAGGCGATCACGACTTCCTGCTCTTCGCGCAGCGGAAGCGTCGTCGTGACCAGATGAAGCCGCACGCAGCGCCCCTGCGGATCAGTGCGAAACCCTTTGCAGTCGCCCGAGTCCTGGAGTTTGTAGCCGGCATCGTCCAGCAGCTTGTTCGCCGCGACCGGGTCGTAGGGGCTGTGTTTTGCATTCGGATCGAGGCACCAGGCACCGGTCTGAATGCACATCCAGGCATCGGGCGGCACCACCGTCTTGCCCAGTAGCAGCGTGTCGACGATCTTCTGGCGATCGATCCCCATCAGGATGGCCTTTCGAAGCGTCACATCCTTGAGAAACGTGTTATGCAGGTTGATATCGATGTGCTCTGACGCGCTGTCCAGGATGGTGACCGTCGTCACGTCGCTCAGCCGCGACAGCGGCGGCAGCAATGATGGACGGAGGTCCAGCCCCATGTCGATCGCGTTCGTGCGCAGCTCGTTGAGCTCCTGGTTGGCATCGTTGTCGAACTTGACCCGGATCTCATTCAGGTAGGGGCGACCGCCGCCACCCCACCAGTGTGGGTTGCGGGCCAGCGTCAGGTGATCGCCGGTTACCCATTCCTTGAACATGAACGGCCCGGTGCCGACCATGACCTTGTCGAGGGTATCCGAACCGCTAAAACCGCCCGGAATGTTGACGGTGACCTTGTCCGTCGTGATGTTCCCGGTCTGGGCCCAGACCTGCTGCAGCAGGTGATCAGGCAGGATGCCGTACGGTCCGGTCCCCAGCGTCAGGTAGGCGGCATAAACAATGTGAAAGTGCACGATCGCCGTGTAGTCGTCGGGAGTCTCGACCCCTTCGACCTGGTCCCAGCCACTGGTCGAAACCAGTGGCGTCGGGTTCTTGTCGCGGTACTTCAGCCACCAGAAATCGAACGTCGCCTTGACGTCCTTTGAGGTGAACGCGACGCCATCGTGCCACTTGACCCCGTGGCGAAGCTTCCATGTGACGTCCATCTTGTCACCGCTCACCCTGACGCCGCCGTTCTCGAGGGTTGGGACCTCGGTGGCCAGCTCGGGCACCCAGTAGTCAGACAGCTTGGGATTGTTGGGCAGCGGGTCCTGGTTGGCCTTTACGGTGAGCAGGCCCTCCATGGCGGGGTTGACATAGGCACAGGCATGGGTCGATGCCGCCGTGATATTGCAGGAGAGCAGGCTATCCTGCTCCTGCCATGAGGCGACCGTCACCCTACCGCCGGGTTTGATGGATGTTGGGCTATTGCTGCTCCCTGGAGCGCAGGCGACCAGCGACACCAGGGCGGAAGCTCCGAGCACAGACAGCCTCCATCGGGGGCGGCGACGCCGGGTGATGGCGCTGATATCGGGCAGCATTCTACGAGCGGTCACCCACACGGGTCAACGAAATATTCGCTTTTCTAAGAGTGTCTAACAACGCGGGTCAATCCAGCCACCAGTCGGCCGCATTCCAGAGCGTGGTGTCGGGCGCCGGGTTAGGAGTGAGATTGTGCAGATGCGGGCTGGCCAGGACCACCAGCACGCGCTCAAACAGCGGTAGCTCAAAGCCTAAACGGGCGTAGGCCCGCTCGAAGGCGGCATAGGATCGGGCACGCTCGACCGTCACCAGAGAGCCGCGCCCCCGCTCCAGGTTGCGATCGAGATCCGGGCTGCTGAAGCGGCCGAAGTTGGATCCGCGACCCTGGTTCTGGTCGCTCGGGATTTGCGCGGAGTGCTCGAGTGGATAGACACCGTCGGGGTCGGGACCAATGCTCCAGGTCCACAGCCCGGCTTCGAACTGGCCGCGCTCGAGCAGTCCGCCTTCCGCATAGCCGCTGAACAGCTCGCTGGGGTGTGCCTGGGTGGCGCTGACCTCGGCACCGAGCTTCCGCCATTGGGCGATTAAGTCTTGACTCATGCCATCGCGCAGCGGGCTGCCCAGCGCGGTCACCAACTGGAAACTCAAGCGCCGGCCGTTCTTGCTGCGAATGCCGTCGGTTCCGACCGACCAACCATCGCCGTCGAGCAACTTCTGCGCGCTGCTCAGATCGAAATCAAGCGCGACGTCAGGATCGTGAAACTGGCTCAGTGCGCTCGGGATCGGTGACTCGGCCACCTTGGCCTGGTTGTTGAAAAATTTCCTGACAAGTGCGGCCCGGTCGATGGCCCGTCGTAACGCCTGCAGCAGCGCCGGATCGTTTTTCCAGAGCGGCGCCTGGCCGGTCAGGGGATTCGGATCTGCCTGGTTGAACGTGACCTGCTCGTAAGCGAGCTGGGACCTTCGCTGCACCGTCATGGCGCTGGTGCTCGAGAGCGTGGCAAGCTGGTCATCCGGGAGTTCCAGCGCGACGCCAACCTGCCCGGCGCGGGCGGCCTCGCGCAGCTGGCCCGCCTCGGGATAGATCTTGTAGATCACGCTGTCCAGGTGGGGCCGCTTCCCCGACCGCCCCTGCGACCAGGCGTCGTTCCGCACCAGCGTGATGTGCCCGTCAGGCACGAGCTCCGAGATCTTGAAGGGACCGCTGACGACGTCGGGACGCGCCCAGAAGGGATCCCCCGGCAACTGCTCCGGGGCGACCGACGCCAGCCGGTGCTCGGGCAGTACGGCGGGAAACAGGTTCAGGTACTTCGGGTAGACGCGATCGAAGTGGAGGGTGAAGCGCTGCGGGTCGTGCACGTCGACGCGCGAGATCGAGGCGTATCCATCCGGGGAGAGAACGCCTTGCACTTTCGGGTTGACGATCAGCCGCCAGGTGAAGACCACGTCCGCAGCCGTCAAGGGCTGCCCGTCCGACCAGCGCAGGCCGGACCTCAGCCGGTAGGTCACATCCATCGTCCCGCTGGCGTGGTTCCAGGTCACGTCGCCGTTCTGGAGCGTCGGTACGCGCTGGGCGAGGTCCGCGACCGGTTGCAGATTGGCGTCAAACCGCACCAGGCCGGCATAAAGCAGGGCATCGACCTGGGCGGCGGGGACCTCTTCGTTGAAGAGCGGCGAGAAGTTGGTCGGGCTCTCCCAGTCGCCCACGACCAGGGTTCCGCCCTCGTGGCGCGCCGGCTCCGGCTGGTACGGCGAGGGCAGCGGGCTGGCGCTGCCAAGCGAGATCCCGTGCACCGACGGCAGTGTGTTGCAGCCGACCAGCAGCGGCACAGCCAGGGCGAGGACGGCGACTCTAGATGTTATCGAGGATCTTGCGGCGCTTCCGTTGAAATTCGCTCTCGGTGATGGCTCCGCGCTTGCGAAGCTTGTCCAGCTGACCCATATCGGAGATCAGGTCCACGAGAGGCGAGGAAAGCCGCTTGCTCAGATACCGATCTTCCTTACCGTCAAACTCCGGCGGCCTGGTGTCCCAGGTTTTCAAATAGAAGAGCGCTTTGAGGGCCGTATACGGGATCCCCAGCGTCTCGATCCGATCCTTCTCGACGCTCAGCAGCCGCAGGGTGAGCCCGTGGCTGGCGTGATGCAACTCCCCGTCGAGATAGCCCTTGAGGACCTCGCCATCCTGGAACCGAATCG
>VBEW01000007.1 GCA_005889225.1 Chloroflexota bacterium
AACCGTTTCAGCTGAGCGGTACTAATAGGTCGAGGGCTTGACCATCTATCTCACTCCTCAGCGCTGAACAGCGCAGGAGGTTGATCGCGTGATCTTGCGCGGTCCCTAAAGCACTTCTTCGCAGCGATCGAAGGAAAGAGACTTCGGTGACCATAGCGACGGGGAAACACCTGTTCCCATCCCGAACACAGCAGTTAAGCCCGTCAGCGCCGATGGTACTGGGCTGGCAACGGTCTGGGAGAGTAGGTCATCGCCGAGGTCTCTTTCTTTGTGCCTGCCGTCGGCCCGGATAATGGAACCCAATGCGCCTCTCGCCAGGCATGCTTCGTCCGTCCCTGAACTGGCTGCTCGTCTTCGTTCCGATCTCCCTGGCCGCCGAGCTCGCCCATCAGTCATTACTGATCTTCATCACCTCGGGGCTGGCCATCATCCCGCTGGCGGGCCTGATCGGGCGCGCCACGGACCAGCTGGCGATTCGCGTCGGCCCACGCCGCGGCGGCCTGCTCAACGCCACGTTCGGCAACGTGACCGAACTGATCGTGGCGGTGCTGCTGGTGCTGGCGGGCAATTTCGAGGTCGTCAAGGCGTCGTTGGTGGGCTCGATCATCGGGAATCTGCTGCTGGTTTTAGGGGTATCGTTCGCGGCGGGCGGCTTCAGGCGGAAGGAAATGCAGTTCAACGCGAGAGCTGCCGGTGTGCATTCCGCGTCCCTCTTGCTGGCCGTGACCGGGCTCGGGGTCCCTGCTCTGCTGGCCGGCAGTAACTCGCACCTGGCGTCCGACCACAAGGAGGTCGTCTCAGTTGGCGTGGCGGGGACGCTCATGCTTCTCTATGTTGCGGCGCTGATCTTCATGCAGTTCACGCATGAGCACCTGTTTCGGACCCCGGAGTCCGATGAGAAGCCGGACTGGTCGAGAAACCTCGCCCTCGGTGTCTTGATCGGATCAGCGTTGTTCGTCGGGCTGGAGTCGGAGCTCCTCGTTTCGGCGCTCGACCCGGCGCTCAAGACGCTCGGCCTTTCGCCGCTTTTCGTTGGCCTGATCCTCATTCCGATCATCGGCAATGCCGCCGAACACTCCTCAGCGGTATTTTTCGCGATCCGCAACAAGCTCGACGTGACGCTCGAGATCGCGGTCGGCTCATCGACCCAGGTGGCGCTCTTCGTGGCCCCTGCCGTGGTCTTCATCAGCCTGGCGCTCGGCCGGCCGATGGACTTCATCTTCAGCGGCTTCGAGATTGGCGCGGTCGCGATCGCAACGGTTGTCGTCGCCGTGATCTCGCTGGATGGGCGGAGCAATTGGCTCGAAGGGCTGCAGCTCATCAGCGTCTTTACGATCATCGCCCTGGCGGCGTTTTTCCTTTAGCGCATGATGCGGTCCGTCAGCGGACCATTTCCTGCCGCACCGTCAAGCGATCGACCAGCTCGACGTTGACGCGAACCCCGAGGCCCCATCGGGTCGGGACCGCGATCGTCCCGCCCTTCTGGAGCACAAACGGCGGCTCCACGATGTCCTGCGCCCAGTAGCGGTCGCTGGCCGAGATGTCGCCCGGCAGCCGGAAGTTCGGAAGGGTCGCCAGGGCGACATTGCAGGCGCGGCCAATACCGGTTTCGAGCATGCCGCCGCACCACACCGGCACGCCGCCGTTCGCGGCGATGTCGTGGATCCGGCGCGACTCGGCGAACCCCCCAACCCGGCCGGGCTTGATGTTGATCACCTGGCAGGCACCCAGTTGCAGGGCATGGCGGGCATCGCGCGCCGACTCGATGCTTTCGTCCAGGCAGATAGGGGTGCGGAGCTGCCGCTGCAGGGCCGCGTGGTCCACCAGGTCGCCGGCGCCGAGTGGCTGCTCCAGCATCAACAGCCGAAAGCGATCGAGCTGCGCCAGGTGGGCGGCATCGTCCAAGTCGTATGCGGAGTTTGCGTCAGCCATCAGCGTGATCTCGGGATAACGCTCGCGGATTGCGCCAATCGCCTGCACATCCCAGCCGGGCTCGATCTTCACCTTGATGCGGCGGTAGCCGTCGGCCAGGCGCGCGGCGATTTGCTCCAGCAGGTCATCGGTGGTGGCCTGGATGCCGATGCTGACGCCGGTCTCCACCCGATCCCGAACGCCGCCCAGAAATTTCGCCAGCGGTTTGCGGGCGCGCTCGGCCAGCGCGGCGGTGAAGGCCATCTCGAGGCAAGCTTTCGCCATGTGGTGACCGCGAATCGGCGCGAACAACGTTTCCAGCGCGTCGACGTCGGCGAGCTCGCGGCCGATCACGGCCGGCAGCAGATAGCCCTTGAGGATTTGCCACGCGGTTTCGACCGTCTCGTACGAGTACCAGGGACCCTCGCCGGCGACACACTCAGCCCAGGACGACCGGCCGTCGATCTCGAGGCGGACCAGCAGCGGGTAGCGATCCTGCTGGACCCCGAAGCTGGTACGAAACGGCTTCAGCAGCCGCATCTTGAGCACGCGCAGCTCGACGGCCTCGATCTTCATGATCCGTGGATTTTCATGAGGCGTGCGCCATCACGTATGCGCCCTCACGCTGGAAATCGACGGCGGCCAGGCCTGCCGCGATGGCGGCCTCGAAGGCAGCCCGGCTCTCCATCCGCCACACCAGCGCGAGCTCCAGGCTCTGCCGCTTGACGGCCTGGAAATCCAGCGGGATGGCGATCAGCGCCGCCCTCCCCGGGACCAGCTCGGCAGCTACCCGCAGCGGCCGGCCGTCGCTTCCCACGCTGAGGATTACGACCGGGTCGGTGACCGACATCGCGGGCCGGGGACGCCGGAGCCACCACTCGGCCTCGAATCGATCCGAGGGCAATCCGCGATTCAGCTCGTCCTCCATCACCCCGTAGTGGTCGCGATCGTAGAGGCGGGCAACGCAGCCGAGGCGGTGCAGGTTGATGTAGGCATTACGCGACTCGAGCGGATCGAAAGTCCAGCTGACCAGCTCGTATCCCAACCGAAGCGCATCGGCCCGCTGCGCCTCCTTCAATGCGATCCCGATACCGCCGCCACGGAGCTCGGGGATGACGCCCAGCTGATGGGAGCACAGGCGGAGCTGTCCGTCGCGCCGGCCGAGGAAGGCAAAGCAGAATCCAACCAGCCGCCGGTCGGGTAAAAACGCTCCATGAACCAGCCCTCCGTTGAGCTGGATCGTCAGCAGCAGCTCGCGCGGCACCACGTTTCGCTCGGCGGCGCCCCAGACGTCACGGCTCATCGCCTCGCAGGCAGCGAACTCGTCGTGGGAGCGGACGAGGCGGACCTCGACTGGGGAATCCCGCAAACCTAAAACATCCGGCAGCACGCGCCACATGGTAGCGCGATCGACGCGATGTACCGCTTAGGCGTTACTTACAGGTCCAGGCGCTCTGCCGTCCGGCGTTGTAGAACACCAGCGCCGCCCGCGCTTGCGCGTACGGATCCCAGATGTTCTGTCCGGGAAAGTTTGCGTTCCAGGTAGCGGGCATGAACTGGAAGAGGCCGCTGGCGCCGCTCGAGCGGTTGATGGCCAGCGGGTTGTAGTGGCTTTCGCAGTTGGCCACGCGCAGCGCCCAGCTCAGCCCCGGACTGTTCCCGAAGACGGCGTAGATCGCCGCCAGCCCGTCCCCGCCGGAGCCGGGCGGTGGCGTGAACGTCCCGGCGCGGGCCGTGGCGCGCGCGACGGGCTGTTCAGCAACGGGGGGCGCCGTCCGCTCTTCAAGCGTCGACGCCTTCACGACCTCGCGCATATCCGGGGCACCGTGACTGTGGACGGGGCTCAACCCCAGCAGCTGGCCGGGGTACTGGACGGCGAGGCTGGGTGTCGGCGCCGGCCGGCCGGTGACGACCGGGACGACCAGGACGAATCCCAGAGTCAGTACCAGGGCATGCCCCCCGAGGGTCAAAGAGGGCCGGATTCGGCCGGGGCGACGTCCTGTCAGGACAGAGGGCCACCAGTTTTGGAGTCGCCGGTAACGCAAGACCGCACGGGCGGCCAAGTCGGAAACCACAAGATCATGGAGTCGGGCGCTAGTCAACCGCAAGATATGGGCGCGAGCCCGGGACAGGATAGCAACAATGGCTGTAACGTTCAAGGAGCCTTCCCTCCGTCACTAGGCGAACGTCAGTCGACTTCTGGTCCGGTGAAGACGAGAGGAAGGCGATGAGCTACGACGAGGCGTAACGGACCGTCGTCCACCCTACCACAGGCGGTAGGCCACCCGTCAAGCGGGCTACAACGCTTCCAGCAGGCGACTGAGCAGCTCCGTCCGTTGCAGCCAGCTTGCGATCAGCAGGTGCTCCGAGTCCGCATGGGCGCCACCGCCATCCGGCCCCAGCCCATCGAGCGTCGGAATGCCCATCGCGGCGGTGAAATTGCCGTCACTGCCACCCCCGGTGCTGGTCTCCTCCAGGCGAAAGCCAAGGTCGCGCGCCAGCCGCTGAGCCAGCACGGCCAGGCGGACCGTACCGGGACTGCGCTCCATCGGCGGGCGATCGAGGCCACCGCTGATCCGCAGCCGGGCTCCCTCGAGCCCCGGTCGGAGCGCCCGGACCGCCTCGACCACGCGCTCCGCCTCGGCCGCGCTGCTAAATCGGACGTCGATCTCGGCGCGCGCGTGCGCCGGCACGACGTTGGGCCGCGTACCACCGGTCAGCACGCCGACGTTGATCGTGGTGCCCCTCGGTGGATCGGCGAGCGCCTTCACCGCGAGCACCTGGTTGGCGATCTCATCGATGGCGCTGACGCCTTTTTCGGGCTCGACGCCGGCGTGGGCCGCGCGGCCCTCGACCTCGAGGATGAAATCCGCGATGCCCTTGCGCGCGGTCTTGAGAGCGCCGCCGCTGGCGGCCGGCTCCAGCACAAGGACCGCCTCGGCCTGGCGCGCGGTCTCCTCGATCAGGGCCCGCGAGCTCGTGCTCCCGATCTCTTCGTCCGAGGTCGACAGCACGATGACCGGCCTCGCCGGCTTTGCGGTTTCGAGGGCGAAGGCCGCCTCGACGATCCCGGCTTTCATGTCGTAGCTCCCAGGTCCGGTGACACGATCGCCATCGACCTTAAAGGGCAGCCGGGCGAGCGTGCCCGCGGGCCAGACCGTATCGTGGTGGCAGAGGAGCACGATCGGCCTCGAGCCGACCCCAACCCGGATCTCCAGGTGATCGCCCCGCTCAGAGCGCCGGTGGCGGGTCGCGCGGGCGCCGGCTTGCTGGGCAAAGAGCGCCGCCACCTCGTCGGCGCACGCATCGCAGCGCGCCTTGTCCGGTGATGGCGACTCGGCAAGGACGAGGCGTTTGAGGGCGGCGAGCATGGCAGTCCGATCGGGCCTTTGCACCAGAGTGCCGTCCATGCTAAAACCTAGGGACCACAGGAGGGAGGTAGCAATGAGCGTTCACGCGCCCGAAGTCGCCAATCGGATCGTGCTCGACGAGAAAGAGATGCCGACCCGCTGGTACAACATCCAGGCGGACCTCCCGTTTGCGGGGAGCCCGCCGCTTCATCCAGCGACCCGCCAGCCGGTCGGCCCGCAGGACCTGGCGCCCTTGTTCCCGATGGAGCTCATCAAGCAGGAGGTGTCCCAGGAACGCTACATCGACATCCCACAACCGGTCCAGGACGCGCTTCGGCTGTGGCGGCCGACGCCGCTGATGCGGGCGACCCGGCTGGAACGCGAGTTGAAGACGACCGCGAAGATCTACTACAAGTACGAAGGCGGCAGTCCGCCCGGATCGCACAAACCCAACACCGCGGTGGCCCAGGCCTTTTACAACAAGGCGGAAGGCACGCGGCGGCTGACGACGGAGACCGGCGCCGGCCAGTGGGGAAGCGCCCTGGCCTTCGCCACGAAGCTCTTCGACCTCGAGTGCATGGTCTACATGGTGCGGATCAGCTACGAGCAGAAGCCCTATCGGAAGAGCATGATGCACGTCTGGGGCGCCGAGGTGGTGCCCAGCCCGTCCGACCGGACTCAGGCCGGGCAACGCATCCGAGCCGAAAACCCCGAATCGACCGGCAGCCTGGGGATCGCGATTTCGGAAGCGATCGAGGATGCCGCCGGCAAGGAGGACACCAAGTACTCGCTGGGCAGCGTCCTCAACCATGTGCTGATGCACCAGACGATCATCGGCCAGGAAGCGCTGACGCAGATGGAGCGGGCCGGCGCGATGCCCGACCTGGTCGTGGGCTGCATTGGCGGCGGGAGTAACTTTTCGGGTCTGGCGTTTCCGTTCCTGCGCGACCGTTTGACCGGCCACAGCAAGACGCGGTTCCTGGCCGTCGAGCCGGCGGCCTGTCCATCGATGACGCGCGGCAAGTACGCCTACGACTTCGGCGACACGGTGGGGATGACACCGTTACTGGAGATGTACACCCTGGGGCACGCGTTCGTCCCCGAGGGGATTCACGCCGGCGGCCTGCGGTATCACGGCATGGCGCCGCTCGTTTCCGGGCTGGCAAAGCACGGGTTCATCGAACCGGTTGCCTACCCGCAGCGGGCGGTGTTCGATGCCGCGGTGCAGTTCGCCCGCACCGAAGGTACGATTCCCGCACCGGAGACGGCCCACGCGATTCGTGCCGTTATCGATGAGGCGGTCAAGGCGCGCGAGCGCGGCGAGTCGCCGGTGATCCTGTTCAACTTCAGCGGCCACGGTCTGCTCGACCTGGCGGCGTACGACAGCTATTTCGCCGGAACCATGAGCGATGTCACGCTCTCGGAGGCGCGCATCCAGGAGTTGGTGGGCGCCCTCTAGACCCGCTTACTGAGCCGGAGGAAAGGAACCGGCTGGGTCCTTTCCTTCGGGATGCTTAGTGCTTGCCGCCCTCGCGGCCGATGGCGGACATCCGGTTGCGGTCCTGGCTCGAGGCCTCACCACCCTTCCGACCGGCTGCGCGCGCCTCCTCGGATGAGAACTCATGCGCCGAGCCTTTCTCGTGGGCCGCTTTGCCACCCTTGCTCCCAGCCTGCCGCGCTTCCTCGGTGTTGAATTCGTGGGCCGAACCCTTTAGATGGGCCGCCTGACCGCCTTTGCTGGCGATCTCACGCTGCTTTGCTTCATCCATGGAACCGAAGCCCCGCTTGCCGCTTGCTGGCATTTTTCGCCTCCTTTCAACCACGTTGCGCGGGAGTCTGCGAGAAGGAACGTCGGGCCCGCGAGCCTGCGGTTGCTAGCGCAGGTATCAATTTAGCTGACACGATTGGCGGCCTGTCAAGCATCCGGCTTGCGAGTCGCGCAAAAACAGGGTCTCCGATGAGACCCTGTCTCGCACTGTCGCGACGCGGGTCAGTAGCTGGCGGGCTCCCGGCCCGAAAAGAACGCGCGCACCCGTTCGCCAAACTTGGACCGGGATCGGTACGGCGTTGCCGGACTGGGCGCCTCGGAGTCCGCTGCGGCCGACACCGGCTCACGCGACTCGCTGCGGAGCCGAGCGTTCTCCTCGCGCAACCGTTGGTTTTCCGCCCGCATGTCGTTTATCGCGGCCTCCCGGGTGGTGACCCTGCGGCGCATCGATCCGACGCGCACGCCATGGACCATGCCGGAATAGAGCATGTAGAGCAGGAATAGCGCGCCGATCACGGCGGCCGTCACCACCAGCGGAACCCAGTCCGGAACGGCGGACCAATGCCATTGCCAGAGCGTGACGTCATGCGTAGCGGTGTTCTGGGCCGCGTACACCGCGACCACCACGCCGGCAACGATCAGGAGCAGCAGGAACAGGATCATGGGCAATCCCTCCACGATTTTACCGACATTATAAATATCACGTTACCTGACAACCGATTACCAGGTCAAGCGGTCAGCTTGCCTGCCCAGCCTGCCTGAGCTGTCGAGAAGCCGGTCTAGCGGAGAGGGTCTCGCAGATCGCGGAGGGCGGCCGTGGCAAGGAAGCCGGTTGCCAGGGCCAGCGTCGCGAGGCGGACGGAGGCGATCAGCCAGCCACCGGAGGTGGTGAGGCTGAGCGCCAGTGCGGCGCACACCGAACTACAGAGACCGGCGATCAACCAGTGGGGCCAGCGCCGCCGTCCGGGCCAGGCCAGCAGGATGCACAATAAGAAGGCGACCAGGATGAAACCCCCCACCATCCTGGTCGCCATTGGAGCGCCCCCCAGGTCGAATGGCGCCCCCACTGCGAACAGCCTAGCGGCGCTCGATTGCGGGCGGTATCCCCCGTGGTGATGAAAATTCTGCCGGCGTCGGTTCCAACCGGAGGAGGCCGAATGGGGGAGAGGGGCGAGCCCTAGATCAGATTCTGGCGGGACGCGGCGGCCACCGCCTCGGCACGGTTGCGCGCGTTGAGCCGGCTGAGCAGGTTCTCGACATAGGTCTTGATGGTGTTCTCGCTGAGATGGAGCCGGCCGGCGATCATGGAGTTCGAGTAGCCCTCAGACACCAGCTGGAGCACCTCCTGCTCGCGACGCGAGAGCCGCACCGCCGGTATCGCGTTGCCGACCACGGGCCCGCCGCTCGATGACGCCGGCGAGCGGGATCCGTCCAGGCCCACGGCGCTGGATGCCTGCACCCCGCCCACGACGATCCGATCGTACGCCGCCAGGATGGCCCCGGCGATGACCATGATCAGGCTCCAGAGCAGCACCTCCCGCGCGGCGAAATCCTGGTGGAACACCGCCCCCAGCGCGGCATGCAAGGCGAGCATCCCCAGGACGAAGATGGCGACACAGAGCATGGCGCCTTCCGCCCCGTCGTAGGCGACCATCCAGACGATCAGCAGGATGTAGGCGGCATAGATGCTGGTGCTGGCACCCACGCCCCCGAACACGAACAAGACCAGGAAGTAGCTCACCGTATCGATCAGCGTCAGCGCCCGGCCCACCCGCAGGATCGAGGTGTCGTCGGCCTTGGAAATCGCGATCATGCCCCAGGCGTTATAGACCGCCACCCAGATCAGCAGTACCGCCAGGCCCAAGGGCAGCCTGGGCGGCACGGCCAGCGACAACACGGCGGCGAAGAGTAGTCCCGGCCAGCGGACCACGGTGCCGAGCTTGGCGAGTTGGCGGATCGAGGCCGCGCCCAAGCGGGGACGCTCGGCGGCATCGAGTCCCAGGATCGAAAGCGTCCGCATTCCCCGACCTCCGCCCCGCCCCCACAGGGTGGCCCCATTCTACTGGCGGTCTACCATCCCGTCCAGCGATAGCGGAATGGGCATCACCCGAGCTGACTATGCTCAGGACATCGATGTCGACCAGGACGGTCTTGATCATCGACGGCGACGACACGTTGTGGGAAAACAACGTCTACTTCGAGCAGGCCATCGAGGATTTCATCGACTTCCTCGCGCACTCGACGCTGAGCCGGGAGCAAGTGCGGGCCACGCTCGATGAGATCGAGCGGTTCAACAGCGGGGTGCATGGCTACGGCTCGGCCGCCTTTGCTCGCAACTTGCGTGAAACCTACGAGCGACTGGCGGAGCGAGCCATCGAAACCCGCCACCTCGAGCACGTGATGAACCTTGGCCGGCGGATCGTGCAGGTCGAGCTCGACCTGCTGCCCGACGTGGCGCCGACGCTGGAGTACCTGGCAGCCCGGCACCGATTGCTCCTCTTCACCAAGGGCGAGCCCGAGGAGCAGCGGCTCAAAGTCCAACGATCTGGCCTCGCACCGCGCTTCGACCAGGTCGTCGTCACCAAAGAAAAAGACATCGCGGCCTACCGAACGCTCATCCGCGAACACGAGGTGGACATTGGCCAGGCATGGATGGTTGGAAATTCTCCGCGCTCCGATATCAACCCGGCGCTGGAGGCCGGCCTGGGCGCCGTGTTCATTCCGCATCCGCACACCTGGCGATTGGAGCACGCGGATGTCCGGAATGACCGGCGTCTCCTGGTCCTCCAATCGTTCAAGCAGCTAAGGGATTATTTTTAGTCGCGAATGACGGTTCGGACTTCGCCGGATTGCCAATCTGCCAGCGCGATCCGGTGGTTGTTCGTGTCGGCAATGTAGAGGCCGCGTACCCCGGCGCAGACGCCGCCCGGCTCACGGAACGATGCCGCAGCGGGCGGCCCGTCCGACCGGCCCGCGGCGCCGCTCCCCAGCCAGGTGGTCACGGCGCGGCGCCGCGGGTCCAACTGCTTGATCTTGTTGTTGTAGCTGTCCGCCAGGTAAAGCACGCCGTTCCGTGCCGTGATTCCGAGCGGGTGCTGAAGACGGACAGTATTCCCCTCCCCGTCCTGGTCGCCAAATACGAAGAGGTCCTCTCCGACCAGTGTCGCGACGACGCGCGCGCCAAGGTCGATGTCGCGGACCGCGCTGACCTCAGCATCGGCCACATAAAGATGCCCGCCCACCAGTGCCAGCCCGCTCGACTGCGCGAAGTTTGACTGGTCGACGGGGCCGTCGAGGACGCCTTCGCGGCCCGTGCCGGCGAAGGCGGCGATCGACTGCTGGTCGAGGTCGAGTGCGCAGATCTGGTGGGTGCCCGCCATCGCGACATAGCACACGCGATCAGAGAGGGCGAGGTCCCACGGTGAGCTCAACGACGTCGCGCGGGCACGGCCGCCGGCGCCGAGCGGCGATCCTTGTGCTCCATTACCCGCCACTGTCGAGACCTTGCCGGACCCGAGGTCGATCGCCCGAATGGCGTGGTTCTCGGTGTCGGCCACGTACAGGGTCGTGCCGGCACGCGCCATCCCCTGCGGCTGCTGAAACGCGGCAAGCTCGGCCGGCCCATCGAGCAGCGCCGGCTGGCCGCTGCCGAACCTGCGCCGGATCGGGCCATCGGGGTCCGCCTCAACAATCTGATGGTGATTGCTGTCCGCGATGAACAGCGCGTCGTCACAGGCCAGCACTTTGCCTGGAAAGCTCAGTGCGTGTGCGGGTTCGGCAATCCCCTCGAGGGCGATGGGGGACGCGCTCGGATTGAGCAGCCCGCGGGCTTCGAAGTCCTGCAGCATCCGCTCGACCAGCGGATCGAATTGCGCAAAAGGCAACTCCCCCTCGTGCTTGCCGATAACCCGGCCCTCGGGGTCGATGAAGATCAGGGTTGGCCAGGCGCGGCCGCCGAAGCGCTGCCACACCTGGAAGTCACGATCGTTGACGACTGGATGCTCGATCCGGTAGCGCAGCACCGCTTCGCGCAAGTTGGCGGTTTCGCGCTCGGCGGGGAACTTCGGTGAGTGGACTCCGACGACGACCACCTTGTCGCCGTACTTCCGCTCGATCTTCCGCAACTGCGGAAAGGTGTGCATGCAGTTGATTCAGCAGAAGGTCCAGAAGTCGAGGATCGCCAGCCGCCCGCGCAGGTCGGCGATGTGAAGGGGTCGGGCGATGTTGAGCCAATCGAGCCCATCCGGGAAATCGGGAGCCCGGACCATCCCGGTCAAGGAGCGAATCGCCACGCGATCAATGGTAGGGGCGGTTTGGCTCGATCTTCGAACATTACAATCGGGTTAACATTATGTCTGCTATCGCAACTACAAGATCGCGTGTCCCATGGCCCTGGGGGGCCTTCGGGCAGCGCCGCCGCGCCCTGCTCGTCGTGGTCATGCTGGCTGGCGTCGGGCTCGGCAGTTCCGCGGTCACTGCCGCCGGTGCCACGGGTGCGAACCACAGAGTCCCCACGCCCAGCGCCGAAGCGGCGGCGATCAACGCCGATGCCGCCAGGCTGGCCTCGCAGTATCGAGGCAACCGGCAGGGGCTGCAGGAGGCGGGCCGCGCCGAGATCAGGACTGGACGGAACGAGGCGACGGTCGCCGAGTTCTTGAAGCTCGGCTGGGCTCGCCGGCTGAGTGCCGCGCTGGAGCAACACGGCGCCATGCTCGACAGCGTCCACGACCGCCAGGTGGCATTGGGGGTCGCCGGCGTTCGGTATTTTGCCTCGCGGATCCACAGCGGCCTGCTCCGAGCCGGCTCGGGCCGGCTGATCACAGTGTCGCTGCAGGCGCAAGAGTTGATCGCCTACGACCGCGGTCGCGTGATCGTCGATACGCCGGTGACGACCGGCCGGCCGGCGCTGCCGACCGACATCGGCGCGATGCGGGTCCTGAGCAAGGATGCGCCCTGGACCATGAAGTCGCCCTGGCCCCGGGGATCGGCCGAGTGGTATCCGGACACACCGGTCCAGATGGTCGTGTGGTTTACGAACAACGGCGAAGGTCTGCACGATGCCAGCTGGCAACCGGAGGCCACCATGGGGCCCGGATCCCAGACCGGGCGGTACGCGAGTCACGGCTGCATCCATGTTCCGCTGGCCGCGGTCAGAATCCTCTTTACCTGGGTTCCGATCGGGACCCCCGTCGTGGTCTATCCAGGTGACGGATCTCCCGTAGCAGATCAGGTGGCCCAGCAGTCGGTCGACGCGCTGGGGAACCCAACCTCGGGCGTGCGGGGCGACTGATCGGGCGGAACTTTTTAGGGGCTGCAACGTCGTAATCATCGAGGGCTCCAGTGACATCGCGCATAGTGTCGTTTGCCGTGGCGCTGACGATGGCGGCCTGCGGCACCCCGGCTTCGCAGCCGGGCACCGGGATCCAGGGAACCGTGCAGACGGGGCCGACCTGCCCCGTCGAGCGCATCAATTCTCCCTGTCCTCCGCATCCGCTCGCCGCGACGGTGGTGGTGCGGGATGCGAGCGGGGCTGAGGTGACGCGCTTTCACTCGGGGGCGGATGGCCGCTTCAAGCTGGTCCTCGCACCCGGCACCTACACCCTGGTGGGGCTCAACATCGGTACAGGTTTTCTACCCCGGCCGATCCCGACGTCGGTAACCGTGACGCCGGGCACCTACACGACGATCAACGTCGAGTACGACAGCGGCATCCGCTGAACGATCGCGCCGGCCGGCGCCCTAGTTGCCGATGTGGGCGGCGGGAATCGTTCCCATCCGGCCGCGCCGGTAGTCGTCGACGGCCTGGGCGAGCTCTTCGTGCGTGTTCATCACGAACGGTCCGTACCAGGCAACCGGCTCCCCGATGGGCTCACCGCCGAGGACCAGCACCTCAAGGTTGGGCGAACGACTCTCCTGGGCGAGGTCGGCGGTAATCGTGATCAGGTCGCCCGTACCGAAGGCCGCCAGCTGACCGGTGCGGATGGGGGCTCGTTTTGAGCCGATCGTTCCCCGTCCGGCCAGCACGTAGACGAGGCCGTTGAACCCACGCCGCCAGGGAAGGCGAAGCTCGGCCCCGGGATTGATGGTCGCATGCACCAACGTGATCGGCGTATGGGTGACTCCAGGGCCGGCGTGACCAGCGACCTCGCCGGCGATCACGCGCAGCAGCGCCCCGCCATCGTGCGAGGCCACGAGGGTGACACGCGCGGCGCCGATGTCCTGATACCGAGGTGGGGTCCACTTTTGCTCCGCCGGCAGGTTGACCCAGAGCTGGATGCCGTGGAACAGACCGCCGCTCGCAATCAGCGCCTCCGGGGGTCGTTCGATGTGAAGGATACCGGCGCCGGCGGTCATCCACTGCGTCGCACCGTTGGTGATGAGGCCGCCTCCGCCGGTCGAATCCTGGTGCTGAAAGGTGCCGTCGATCATGTAGGTGACGGTCTCGAAGCCGCGGTGCGGATGCCAGGCGGTGCCTTTCGGCTCGCCCGGGCCATACTCGACCTCGCCCATCTGGTCCATATGAATGAATGGGTCGAGATAGCGCTGATCGAGCCCATAGAAGGCGCGCCGCACCGGAAAGCCCTCACCCTCGACACCGTGCGGAGCGGTGGTGATGGCGAGGAGGGGGCGCTCGAGCGCGCTGACCGGGTTGACGTCCGGAATGCGGGGGAGGATCAGAACGTTCTCGACGGTGACCGCAGGCATCTCATCAGTTCCTAACCCGGTCGGGATGTTCAGTATTCCGTGGATTCGTTATCCCCCATCGGTTAACGTCAACAGCCGTGAGGATCGGCGTGATGATCGAGGGACAGGAAGGATTGACCTGGGACCGCTGGTTTCGGATCGCCGACCGGGTCGAATCGCTCGGCCTCGACTCGCTCTGGCGCTCGGACCATTTCTTCAGCCTGATGGGCCATCCGGAGCGACCAGCGCTGGAGTGCTGGTCATCGCTCACCGCGCTGGCGCAACGCACGCAACGGATTCGCTTCGGCCCGCTGGTCAGTCCGATGACGTTTCGCCACCCCGCCCTGCTGGCGCGGATGGCGGCGGCCGTCGACGGGCTCTCCAACGGCCGGCTCTCCCTCGGCGTCGGCGCGGGTTGGAATGAAGCCGAGCACGAGGCCTTTGGTATCTCGCTGCCGCCCCTCAAGGAGCGGTTCGACCGGCTGGAGGAAGGGATCGCCGTTATCAAGGCGCTGTGGACCGGTCGGCCGGTGGACATCGACGGCCACTACTACCAGCTCCGCCGCGCCGCCGCGTTACCGCGCCCGGTCCAGCGCCCGGCGCCTCCGCTCCTCATTGGCGGCGACGGCGAGAGGCGGCTGCTCCGCATCGTGGCCAAAGATGCGGACGAATGGAACAGTCACGCGCCCGGGCCGGAGGCTTATCGCGGCAAGCGCGCTCGACTCGAGGAACACTGCCGCGACGTGGGTCGCGACCCGGATGCGATTCACCGGTCATGGATGGGCGGGATCGTGATCGGCCGCGACGCCACGGAGGTTGCGGAGAAGGGGAGCTGGATACAGTCGTTTCTCTCGGCGCTGTCGGGTGTCGCGCCCACGGCGGCGCTCGATGAGCTGCGGCGACGCCACTGGCTGGTCGGAACGCCGGACCAGGTCGGATCCCAGCTGGACGCCTGGTCGGCGGTCGGCGTCGAGCGCGTCATGCTCCAGTGGTACAACCTCGACGACCTGGACGGCCTGGCCTTGCTCGCGCCGTTGAATCGCGACCCGCGTTAGGGACTGGTCGTCGCGGTCGCCGACGCGCTCGGAGTCGCGGTTGCGCTCGGCGATGGCGCCGCGGTCGCAGTCGGCGTTGGCGTCGGCCCGGTCTTCGGCAACTGCTTGGCGGTGATGGATCCGATCCGCGGCAAATCGGCCTGCCCGGATGGCGCGGTTTGCGGGGGAGCGTTGAGCAGACCGTAGGCCAGCACCGCGGCGACGACGACCGCGAGGGCGCCCGGAATCACGGCGGCGCGACTCGGCCGCTCCGGTCGGTCACCGGTGTTCTGCGCGGATCGCAGATAGATCCGCCGCTGGGGGGTCAGCTGGATTCCCTCTGCAGCGAGACTGGCCCAGGGCGCGCTCCCGAAGATCCATGCCTCGAAGAGCAACATGACCGCCAGGATGACCGTGGCAAGGGCGGGCGCCGTCAGCAGCATCACGATCGCCCCGACCACTGCCAGGATGGCGAGCAGGGATTCGACAGCCGAGGACCGAATGGCCGGCCACAATCGGTTGCCACCCTCTTTCTGCTTGGGCGTGCGCAAGAACGCTGCCTGACCGCTGAGCAACCCGCGCACGACCGCCAGGGTGTCGACCCAGCTCAGCGCAAACCAGATGGCGAGCGCCCTGACGGCATCGCTCCAGCTGCACCGCTCAGCCCGCCGCAGCGCCCAGAGTCCGCGCAGCACGCCGGTGATCAAGAACGCCAGGGGCACGACGAGGATCGGCCCGGTCAACTCGCGCACCGGCAGCCGGTGATGCAGGGCGGCGGCAACGGCGGTCAGCAGCAGCAGCGCGGTGAAGCCAACGGTCAGCAGGTCCGAGAACCAGTGGACGCTGCCGAACAGGTAGGCAAACCGCTGGCCCAACGTCAGGCGAAGCCGATGTGGGGTAAGCGGGACCAGCTCCCGCCATTGGCGGCGCAAGATCTGGATCCCGCCGAGCGCCCAGCGGAATCGTTGCTTCTTCAGGCCGTCGAAGCTCAACGGCATCAGGCCTTCGCCCCAGACGGTCGGTTCGTAGACGCCGATCGAACCGAGGCCTAACATCCGAAGGCTCGCCTCGGCATCTTCCGTGATGATGTTCTCGTCCCACCCGCCAATCCGCTCCAGCGCGGATCGCCGGATCAATCCCATCGTTCCGGCGAAGATGATGGCGTTGCGGTTGGCGCGGCTGGGCATCGTGACATCGAAGAAATAGCGATAGCTGTAGAACAGGCCGCGGAGGTAGCCACTGTCCTTCCAATCGCGATAGTTCTGCGGCGTCTGCACAAACGCGACGCGTTCATCGGCGAAGTGGCCGATCATCTCCTTCAGGAATGCGGGCTTGACGACGTAATCGGCATCGACGATGCCCAGGATGCTGACGTCCTGTGGCAACCGCCTCGTGGCCTCATTGAGCGCGCCCGCCTTGTAGCCTGGCCAGGGCTCGAGGTGGATGAACTGAAACCGTTCACCCAGCTCCTTGCACAGCGCCTCGAGCGGGCGCCAGTTCTGCGGGTCCTTCGTGTTGTTGTCGACCACCTGGACGATCACGTCCTGATAATCGAGGTGGGAGAGGGCGGTCAGTGTCTCGCGCATGACCTCGATCGGCTCGTTGTAGCAGGGGACCTGCATGGCAACCTTCGGCCGGTATGAGGGCTCAGCGCGGTGCGCGATTCGGGTGCGGCGGCTGAAGACGTCGAGGATCTCGAACAGGTAGTACACGCTCAGCGCCAGGGCGGACGCCTCGAGCAGCAACAACAGGAAGGAGGCGATCACCCCCAACGGACTGAGCCCATCGACGATTGGCTGCACCGCTGCGTAGATCAGATAGACGGTGGACGCCACAAGTAGCAGGGCGAGCAGCTGCGCGGCCAGCATGCTCCACTGGGGAAGGTGACGCCGGGTTTCGATCACCGCCCCGGCGCCGAAGAGCGGAAGGATGATGCCGGCCCAGGCATCCTGGGTGATGAACCCGGTGAGCCAGCCGGCACCGGCCAGAATGACGAGGCCCAGCGGAATGCTCGCCCAGGCGCGTGCCCGGATCAAGCCGGGCACCATCACCGCCACCGTGGTGATGACGGAGGCCAGCGTGAAGAACAGAACGAGCTGAAGCAGCATCCTTCTCGGACTACGCTGCCACAGAGCCGCGCCGTCGCGCTAGTCTGCGCTCTGCACGAGCTGCCTGATGAGGCCGGCTTGCTGCGTCAGCTCACGTGGCGCCAGGAAATCGCGCCGGACCCGCTGTTTGGCCTCGTTGCCGAGTCGCTGGGCGCGTGCTGGGTCAGCGAGGACACCAGTGACCGCCGCGCCGAAGCCGGCCAGGTCGTGCGGATCATCGATCAACAGGCCGCTTAAGCCATTTTCAATCTGGTCCTGGATTCCCCCCACGCGACTGGCGATCACCGCCCGTCCCTTCCACATCGCCTCGGCCACGGTCAACCCGAAACCCTCACCCAGGCTCTTCTGGACGACCACGTCTGCCCGCCGTTGCAAGGCATTGACGACCGCCGCATTCTCATCCAGGTCCTCCATCGGAAGACGCGCGAGGTGGATCCGCTCTCGCGCCGGGGCTTCCAGACGTTGCCAGTGATCCTGCACCTCGCCGAGTACCGCGGGTTCCTCAGGATCGTCCGTCACGGCGCTCACGCCCGGCCCGGCAAGGATCAGGTGACCGTCCAGTTTTGGCGCCACGAACTGGGCGAATCCTTTCATCACGCCGAGCGGATCTTTGAGGCGATCCCAGCGTGAAACCTGGACCACCAGCCGTGCGTCCGCGGGAACTTTCCCTTCGGGAAACAGCTGGCTTGGGCGCGCCACGCGGCGGGGCGAGCCGTCTCTCAGCCGGAAGTCGGGCTCGCCGCGGGGACTGCCGCCGGCCAGAATGCCGGTCGCGCCGAGGATCGCCGCGACCGTCGCCGCGTCCATCTCCTGGTTTTTTGGCGTGAAGGCATCGATCGAGGGAGGAATGATGTTGACCGTTGCCTCGTCCAATCCCTCCCAGACGTACGTGTGCCGCGAGAACACCGTGGCATGCGCCGCGCGGACAAACGGCATGAGAAACCGCCAGGCGCCTCGTGTGACGTCGTTGGGCTGATCCACCCCGATATGAGAGCGCCACACGACCCGGCAGCGCCGGCGAACGAGGTGGGGAATAAGGCCGGCGGTTTGCGGATCGTGGAGGATGGCGACGTCACCGGCTCGGATCTGGCCGGTCAGCGCCTCGACGTTACGCCCCAGCGTCTGCTCGTACTCGGCCCGCTCGTCCGCGCTGATGGTCGCCCCATTCGCTGCGATTCCGTGCAGCAGCGTGTGCAGCCGTTTGGTGAAGGTGAAGAAGGCGCGTCCACCCTGGATGACGAGCCAGCGGACGTCGATGCCGAGTTCCCGCTGATAAGGAATCTGGGATTCGAGCAGCTCGGCCACGCCGCCTCCATGAGCCGTCGAGTTGATATTCCAGACTGTGGCGTTCTTCAGCAGCCCTGCCGTCTCACGCATGGACCGGATGAATTCCTCCCACTGGTCGGCCTCCAGAAGGTCTCGAAATGGTTCGATCGATGCCGAGCTCAACGGAACCGAGGTCGGTTCAAGCGGCATATCGCTCTCCAGCGGGCCGCGCCGTCGCCTGGCCCAGCCGCGGCCACTGGTAGCTGGACAATCCATCGAGCTTTGACCGGTCGATCGTCGACCAGTCGTCCTTGACCTGTTTCATGCGTGCGGGTCAGCCGAAATTGATCATGACATTCTTGATCTGCGTGTAGTTGGCCAGCGCCTCGACGCCCTGCTCCCGGCCGAAGCCGCTGCGTTTGTAGCCGCCAAACGGCAGGCCGATGCTGCCTTCGACGCTGTAGGCGTTGATCCGCACCTGGCCCGATCTGATGGCCGTTGCCGCCGCCAGCGCTTTTGTGAGATCGCGGGTCCAGATGCCGGTCACCAGCCCGTAGGGCGTTCCGTTTGCGATGGCAATCGCCTCATCGACGGATTCGAATGTCGTGACCGTGAGCACCGGGCCGAAGATCTCCTCCTGCTCGAGGCTGGAGCCCCGCGCGACGTGGTCGAGCAGCGTCGGCTCGATGAAGTAGCCATGGGCGAGCTCGGGCGCGGTCGCGCGCCCGCCCCCGGTGACCGCCGTCGCCCCATCCCTGGCGCCGGCGTCGAGGTAGCCGAGCACCCGGTTCATCTGCCGCTCGCTCACCACCGGGCCCATGTCGGGGTTGTCGAGGCCGCGGCCCATCCGGATCGTCCGAACCCGCTCAGCAAGCAGGTTCACAAAGCGGTCGTGGGCGGATCGTTCGAGCAGGAGCCGGGTTGGCGCCGTACAGGTTTGGGCGGAATTCTGCATCAGCGTCGTGGCTGACGAGGTCGCCGCGCGCTCCAGGTCGGCATCACCAAACACGATGTTCGGTGACTTGCCCCCGAGTTCCAGGGTGACCGGCACCACATTGTCGGCGGCCGCCTTCATGATCGCGATCCCGGTTGGGACCGAGCCGGTGAACGTGATGTGGTTGATGCCCGGGTGGGCGGCGAGCGCCGCTCCGGTGTCGCGTGCGCCTGTCACGACGTTGAAGACGCCCGGCGGACACCCAGCTTCGGCCGCCAGCTCGGCCAGGCGCACGATGCTCAGCCCCGCCTCGGCGGCGGGCTTGGCCACGACGGTGTTTCCACAGGCGAGGGCGGGAGCGATGCCCCTCGAGGCGAGGCGAAGCGGGTAGTTCCAGGGCACGATCTGAACCGAGATGCCCAGAGGCTCTCGAAGCGTGAAGTCCACGAAGCCTTTTCCGAGTGGGATGCTCGACCCGAATACCTTGTCCGCGACACCGGCAAAGAATTCGAAATAGCCCGCGGCGGCGGACACGTCGTCCTCCGCTTGACGCAGCGGTTTTCCGACGTCGAGGCTCTCCAGGGCGGCGAGCTCCGCCCGGCGCTCCCGAAGCAAGCCGGCTAGCTGGTTGAGGATCCGGACTCGCCGCACTGGCGGGAGCCCCGCCCATCCATCGTCGAATGCGGCTCGGGCCGACGCCACCGCCGCATCGACATCGCCGGTGTCGCCCAGGGCAACCCTGGCGAATCCCTCACCGGTGGCGGGGTCGATCGCATCGAACGTCGCCGCGGATCTCGACCAGGTCCGCTGCCCGGCGATGAACATCCGGCCGTCGACGCCTGTGGTTTGCACGCCTCTAGCCTACGGGTAAGAAAGATACTGGCGAAACTCCAGAGTGCGGAGGCATGCTGAAGGGGTGACCGTGCGGGATCGAATCGTCAGGTATCTGACCAGCCGCCGGAACCTGGCCGGATCGGCTCTCGCACTTGCGGGCGCCGGGCTTGCGCTCGCCGACCCGGTAGGTCTGGGAGGGCTCGCCCTGGTTATCGGCTTCTACTTCGTGGGCGTCCTGGCCGCACCATCCAGGTCAGCCGTTCGTCCCTACGGCTACGATCCCCTGCAGGTTGAGCGGGCCCTCAGCGATGAGATCAGCGCGGTCAGCGGCCGGGTGCCGCCTGAGGTGATCGTCCGGATTGAGCGAATCGAGCTGACCATTCGCACGGAGATCCTGCCGCGGATCGCGTGCCTGCCGCCCGGCTCGCAGGACCTCTACCTGATCGAGCGCACCGCCCGGGACTGGCTGCCGACCGCGGTTGAGCGATACCTTCACCTGCCCGGCGACTATGTCTCATCCCAGCCGGGCAGTCGAGGTTGGACCGCGCTCCAGGTGCTGGTCGATGAGCTGGACCTGCTCGACGCCGAGATGCGCCGCGTGGCGGAGGTCGTCCACGGCGCCGACATGGATCGACTGCTCGCGCACCGCCGCTTTCTCAACGATCGGTTTCGCCGGGAAGAAGCCTCAGGCTGAGGTCGGCCGCCGCAGCGTCGGCCGCAGCGACACGGGCAGCAAGCGCCAGATGCCGAGCCCGAGCAAGAGCAGGAGCGCGAATGGAAGCAGGAACCCGCTGACGACCAGCATGCCGCCGACCACCGCGGTGAACGCGTGGCCGGCCGTGGCCCACGAGGTTGCCAGACCGCTGCGGTCCCAGAGGGACGGTTGCGCCGGTGCCGGCGCCATGGTGAAGAGCCGGACCGTGATCGTCGAGTAGGTAGTGCGCTGGTCGAGAAACCGGATTCGGCCCTGAATCTGCTCGATCTGGCCGGTCACCGATGAGAGCTGATTCTGGACGGCGATGCTGTCCGAAATCGTCTGCGCCCTGCGCATCAGGTCGAGCAGGACCGCTTGCTGCGCCTGCTGGTTGCGCAGCCGCGACTGCAGGTCGACGTATTCGCCACTGACATCCTGGCTGGTGACCTGCAGCTGGGTCGCCTTTCCCAGCTGGCGCAGCGCGCTCAGGGCGTCGGCATAACTCGACGCGGGGACGGCGACGACGACGCTGCCGGCGTCGGTCTCCTTGCCGGAGACGTCGCCGACTTGCGAGCTGACGAGGTAGCCGTTGAACTGGTCGGCGATGGCGACCGCCTTGTTGTAGCTGTTCCAGAACGAGCCCGATTTGATCTGGATGCCCATGGTCGCGTCCTGAATGACCTTCTGGTCGCCCCGTGCCTGGAGGACCGCGTTGCTCGCCGCCTGGGAAGTCTGCGCGGTGGCCGCGCTCCTGTCAGCCGGCGCCGGCGCTTGATACCCGGACCCACCCTGGGCCAGCCCGCCACTGACGGTACTGTTTGAGGAGCTGGAAGCTGATTGCGACCCGCATCCGGCCAGGAGAGCCGCGAGTCCGAGCAACGCCAGGCGGCATGACAGCTGGTTGAACGGCACGAGCTTCACCTCGCAAGCTAGGACGCCGATCCTGACAAAAAGTTCCGCTGCAGCGGACTAAGCTTGAAATGTGAGCCGTCCCGTCGACCTTTCGCCGCTGCAGCGCGAGCTGGATAGCCTGCGACTGCAGCTCTGCATCTGCAACAACGCCGGCACCTGTCTTGGCTGCCAGGGCGTCGAGATGCTGCGGCAGCAGGCGCAGATGGTCGTGTCCGCGGCCACCCAGCCGGTGCTGCTGCAGGTCGCCCAGGAGACTCAGGCGAAGGAGCTGGTCAAGCAGGTACAGGAGATGCAGGAGCGGCTTCTGCGCGACCCGGAGGCGGCGAAGGCGCTCGAAGAGTTACTGAAGTATTTTCAGGCGCCGCCCGAGGAGGAGAACCATTAGGCCGGCGGCGCCCTAGCTGCTGGAGGTCGGCATAGCCGTGACGACCACCCGCTGGGTATCGACCCAGTTCGGCCAGCAGGTGAAGAGCGTGAGCCGCACATCGCTGGTTGGCTGCAGGATCTGCACGGCGGTGGGAGCCACGATCGACCGCGCCGTGACCCGATAGGTTACGGGCGACCCGCCCGGCGGCGTGACATGGACCTCGTCGCCGGCCTGCAGGTCCTTCAGCCGTCCGAAGACGCTGCCCTCGATGTCATCGTGACCGTAGAGGACGGCGTTGCCGGCGCCGATCGGGGAGGAGTAGGCGTAGTGGGTGACGGCGTAGCCCTTGGCGATCTGCATGTTGCCGCCCTGATCGACGCCGCGGTCGAAGATCGGGGCGTTTTTGATGCCCAGCTTGGGAATCGACAGGTAGGCGACCACCTGGTTTGGTCCGGCCGCGGTGCTGTTCGTGCCGGGCAGAAATTTCGGATGCTGGTGAGGCGGCGATAGGGGATCGTTAAGCGCCGGGATCGGCTGGGTAACGGCGGGCGCCGCGCCGAGGTTGATGAGACCGAGCCCGGGCAGCGCGCTGGCCATCAAGGCCAGCCCACCCGCAATGAGTAGTCCCGCTATCAGGTTTCGACGCATCCTCCCATCATAGTCAGAGGAATTCAAAACCCTGTCAAGAACGGGGCCTCGCCCCACGCGAGCGGCCGGGGCCGCCGCCCCACGCGAGCCGCGCCGGGGCCTCGCCCCACGCGAGCCGCGCTTCAGTGCGATGCGAGCGTTTAAGAGGTCAGTGCGATGCGAGCGTTTGAGGCGTCGCAAACCTACGATGCGAGCGTTTGACGGGGCCTCGCCCCACGCGAGCGGCGCGGAGTGCCAGGCGAGCGTTTGAGAGGTTCCCGGGCGCCGGCCCCAAGGGCCGACGCCCGGCTCTCGAGCAGTGTCCTAGGCGGCCTTGCGGGCGGCCGTACGGATGTAGGCCTCGCGAACGGCCTTGGGGAACGACCAGCGCGGCTTCTTTGAAGCCGGCCGGGCCTTCAGCATGATCGACTCGCCGGTGAAGGGATTGACACCTTTCCCTGCCTTGCGGGCCTTGACGTCACGCGATGCCATGGCGCCGATCTCGGGGAAACGCACCCGCATACCGCGCGCACCGGCGGAGATCGCCGCCTGAAAGGCGTCCTTGACGGCCCAGCTGAGGTCCGACTTCTTGACCTTGTGGCCCTTCTCGGTGAGGTTCTCGTGCACCATGCTGACGAACGTCGACGCTGTCCATTTATGCGTTTTCGCCATCGTGTCCTCCGTTTTGTAAATTCGCTGGGCCAGGGCCCTGTCGTGGATTGCAAACGGACCGACGGCCAAAAACGTGCGGTATTCCGGCGGATTTGCCAGAAAATGAGCCGGGATGCCCGAACTGCACTTTGAAGGCCACCTCGAATCCGACCAGGGCGCGTGCTTCATCCGCATCCCACCGGAGACGCTGGCGGCGCTCGGCGAGCGAAAACGTGCGCCGGTCAAGGTGACCCTCAACGGCTACACGTACCGAACGACCATCGCGGTGTATGGCGGGAAGTCCTACCTTGGTGTACGCCGCGAGGTCCGGGAAGCGGCCGGTGTGGCGGCCGGCGCCCGGCTGCTTGTCGGATTGGAGTACGATGCCGAGCTGCGCACGGTGGACCTGCCGGACGAGTTGCAGGCGGCGCTGAAAGCGGATCCCTCGGCTGCCCGGAAGTTCGATGCGCTTTCGTACACCGGCAAGAAGGAGCTCGTCGGCTGGGTGACGTCGGCCAAGCGGGCGGAGACCCGCCGGCGGCGATTGGTCCAGGCGCTGGAGATGCTGGGCACGCGGCGCGGCTGAGCGGCTGGTTCAGGCAGCTTCGCGGTGCCGCAGGGAGTAGGCGATCCGATCGTCGAGCAGCCACTCTTCCTCGAGCGCCAGGATGGTCAGGAGCAGCTCCTCGTGCACATCCTCGAGGTCCTGGCGCAGCCGGACGCCCTCCGCATCGAGCGGCTTCGGGACGAGTGCTTCGAGATGACCAGAGGCGTCCATTCCTGCGTCACTTCCTGTTCGCCTCCGTTGTAGCGCGGCAGCATTAAGACCGCGTTAGAGCTGCGCGGTTCACGCGATCCGGCGCAGCACTGTGCCGCCGCTGTTACCGGCTCGTCTTATTCGGAGGGGCGGACGATCGCGGGTGCCCGGCGGGCCTGCTCGCGCAGGACTTTCTTATCGAACTTCCCGACGCTTGTCTTCGGGATCTCGTCGATGAAGCGCACCTCGTCGGGCAGCCACCACTTCGCCACCAGTGGCCTGAGGTAATCGAGAATCTCGTCCGGCGTCAAGCTACCCTTGAACTCCGGCTTGGCGACGACGTAGGCGACCGGGCGCTCCTGCCACTTCGGGTGGGGCACGCCGATCACGGCCGCCTCGAGCACTTTCGGGTGACCCATAATCTCCGACTCGAGCTCAACCGACGAGATCCACTCACCGCCGGACTTCACCAGGTCTTTGGTGCGGTCGACGATTTGCGCGTACCCTTCCGGGTCGACATTCGCGACGTCCCCGGTGCGAAGCCAGCCGTCTGCGGTGAAGCGATCGGCATCGACGCCGCGGTAGTAGCCGGCCGTCACCCATGGGCCGCGCACCTGGATCTCACCGACGCTCTTGCCATCCCAGGCGACCGGCTTCCCGCTGTCGACATCAGCCAGCCGCAGCTCAACCCCCGCCAGCGGAAGACCCTGCTTGAGTCGAATCGCCTTGAGGTCGCCGTCCTTCAGCGAGCTCTTGATGGTGGCGCACGCCGCCACCGGGGAGGTCTCGGTCATGCCCCACCCCTGGTTGGTATCGATTCCGTGCCTGGTCAGCCCATCGTAGAGTCCGGCGGACAGCGCGGAGCCGCCGACGAACATCCGCAAGCCGGCCAGGTCGGTCCCGGTCTTGTCGAGGTGCTGAAGCAGCGGGATCCAGACGCTGGGGACGCCGGCACTGAAGCTGACTCTCTCGTCCCGGATGAGTTCGGTGAGGCTCACCGGGTCGAGGAATCGGTCGGCAAAGACTTGCTTGGCCCCCAGCATGGTAGCGGCGTAGGGGAGGCCCCAGGCGTTCGCATGGAACATCGGCACGATAGGGAGAATGCTGTCCGACTCCTGCAGGCCGATACCGCCGCCGATGGCGATCCCGAACGAGTGGAGCACCGTCGAGCGATGGCTGTAGACCACGCCCTTCGGCTTCCCGGTGGTGCCCGACGTATAGCACATGGCGGCCGCGTCGCGCTCGTCGATCTGCGGCCAGGGGTAGCTGGTGGGCCGGCCGCCGAGCAGCTCTTCGTAGGACACCATGGGCTTGAGCTGCCCATCGGGTGACGCGCCATCGGTCATGACGACGAATTGCCGGACCCCTTTGATGTTGTCCGCGATGCGCTGCAGCGCCGGCAGGATAGAGGCGTCGACGAAGATGACCTTGTCCTCCGCATCGTTGACCACGAACGCCAGGTGCTCCGGAAACAGCCGGGGATTCAGCGTGTGGAGGACGGCGCCGGCGCCGGGGACCGCGAAGTACAGCTCCAGGTGGCGGTAGTTGTTCCAGGCCAGGGTGCCGACCCGGTCGCCCGGCTCGACGCCGAGCTCCTTCAGCGAATGGGCGAGTTGGGCGACACGTCCGCCGAAGTCGGCGTACGTGTAGCGATGGCGACCGGCCTCCCGCCGGGTCACGATCTCCTTGGATGGGAAGAGCGTGGTCGAACGCCACAGAAAATGCTGGAGTGTCAGTGGGAAGTCGGGCATCGTACTGCGCATCGAGGTAACCCTCCCTCAGCAGGCCCATCGGCCGCCCTAGTTTTGGCCGTCGCAATACCACCCATGATATGCTTGACGCCGGGCGGGGTCAGCCCGGTCATGGCACGCCCTAAAAACGCAAGTAGGCCGGGGATAACTTTGCGAAGGAGCTAGCGACAGACGTGGCGCAGAACGGTACGATCAAGCGACTCGTGATGGATCGCGGATTCGGATTCTTGAGCGGCGAGGACGGCAAGGAGTATTTCTTCCACCGGTCGTCCGTCGAGGGCTCGTTCGAGGGGTTGCAGGAGGGGCAGAAGGTCAGCTTCGACGTCGAAGCATCAGCTCCCAAGGGGCCACGGGCCTCGCGGGTGCGCGTCGCTTAGCGACTCACAAACCCAGAATCCGAAAGGCCCGGAGCGTTTCCCCGGGCCTTTTTGTTTGTCGAACGTCTAGCAGCAGGGACAGTCAGGTCCGCAGGGGCACACTGGCGGCGACCTCCTTGACCGGTTTTGCGGCGCGGATGTAAGCGCTGGCGATTTTTCCCGAGCCCGCCGGCAGCCCGGCTTCGCCCGGGCCAAAGGTGTGTGTGAGCTCGACCTCAACGTCGGTGAAGCCGGCGTCGAGCAGCGCGGCGCGGTAGGCCTCAACCGGGATGGTGCCGGCGACGCAGCCGGCCCAGGCGTCGAGTGCCGATTTCACCTCGATCGGGAGCGGCTCGATTTCGACCATGTCGGAGACCGCGAGCCGGCCAGCCGGCTTGAGGACTCGGAATGCTTCCTTCAAGACGGCAGCCTTGTCGGCGGCCAGGTTGATGACGCAGTTCGAAATCACGACATCCACGGATGCCGGCGGAAGGGGGATGGCCTCGATCGTGCCTTTGAGAAAGGTGGCATTCTGCACGCCGGCTCTGGCTTTGTTTTCATTGGCGAGAGCCAGCATCTCGTCGGTCATATCGATGCCGTATGCGTGGCCGCCGGGCGAAACCCGGCCGGCGGAAAGCAGCACATCCAGGCCCGCGCCGCTGCCCAGGTCCAGGACCACCTCGCCGGCATGCAGCTGCGCCAGCATCGTCGGATTTCCACAGCCCAGGCTGGCGCCCAGCGATAGCCCAAGATCGGCGATCTCGGCTTGCGAATAGGCTTCCGCACCGATCGGCCCGCTGACCGCATCGGATCCGCCGCAGCAGCTGGCATCGCAACAGTCTCCACCCTGGCTCAACCGGATCGCCGTTTCCGCGTACCTGGCCCGGACCGACTCCCGAATCGTCTCCATGGTCACTCCCTTCACGAATTGACGGTTATCGATGGAATGCTAGCAGACCCATAGACAACTGTCAATGGAATCGCTAGACTATCAATGATGAAGGCGACCCTTCCGGAGCGCGTCAAGGGCGTCTGCTGCCCACCGTCGATCACGGTCCCGCCGGCGCGGATCGACGCGTCCGTCGAGGTGCTGAAGGCGCTCGCGGATCCGACGCGCCTGCAGATGGTCGGCGTGCTCAAGCGCTCCACGCGGCCGGTCTGCATCTGCGACTTCACGGCCGCCTTCGAGCTGAGCCAG
>VBEW01000008.1 GCA_005889225.1 Chloroflexota bacterium
GTCGTCGGCGATACACCGGCGGCCCACACGCTGGTCAAGCTAGGCGCCACGATCGGCTATCGGACGTGCGCGGTTCATCCGGGCGCGCTCGCAACCGACTTCCCCGAGGCTGACCAGGTCATCGCCTCGCTCGACCTTGCGCCCGCGCAGCCCAACACGAGCACATGGGCAGTGGTGGCTACGATGGGCCACTACGACGAGGATGCCATCGAGGCCCTCTTACGGCATGACGTCGCCTACATCGGGCTGGTCGCCAGCCGCCGCCGGGCCGCCATGGTTCTCGAGGTGCTCACCGGTCGCGGTGTCAAGGGCCTGGCGCGCGTCCGGCGCGCTGCCGATAGTTCGGTCGGTGGCACACAGGAAGAGATTGCCCTGGGGACGCTCGCCGAGATCGCCGCCCAACGCCACGCTCACCAGCGCCGCTCCGTACTTCCTTTACCCGAGACCGCCGTCGATCCCATTTGCGGGATGCGGGTCGACGTGGAGGGCTCGCTGCACACGCTGACGCTGGGCGAGAAGAAGCATTACTTCTGCGGCGCCGGTTGCCTCGATGCCTTCAAGTTGCGGGAAGGTCAGTCGATTTCAGGCTGACCCTCCCGCTTCGCGTTCTAGGACGATCCGATGATCGGACGAACCTCGATTGATCCCACTGCCGCGGATGGAACCTTGGCCGCATAGGCGATCGCCTCGTCCTGGTTCTTGGCCTCGATGACGTAGAAGCCGACGATCTGCTCGCTGCCGGTCGTCGCGGGACCGGAGGCTGTCTTCGTCGATCCGTTTCGCACGCGCACGGTGGTTGCCGTCTTTGACGGCTGGACCGGGTCACCGGCCTTGAACATGCCTCGCCCCGAAAGCTCCTCGTAATAGCGACCAAACGCCGCCTCTTGCTGCTGCATCTGTGGGCTGTCGGGCGACGGCATCTTTGACTCGTCCGCGTAAAGCAAATACAGGTACTTCGCCATTTCCTCTCCTTGTTTTTAGACGGGACGTGCCTGAGCGAGCACCTGCTCCCTCGTCACGCCCTCCATGTTGTGGACCGCTTTGGCGTGCTGCTGCACGGCGGCTACCAGCTGCGCTTCGTCGTCGGTCTGCTGGGCCCACCCGCACTCGCACTCGACGCGCTTTTGCATTCCGCACCTCCTCGCAAGATCGACCCGGGTGCCTAAGATCATGCAGGGAGGGGTTTGGCAAATGTTTGGCGATCCAATGTTGCGGATTTACCTGGCCGGTGAAGTGGCGGTCGAGCTGGGCGAACAGCTCCTGCGAGAAGCGGACCTTCCGGGACGGCAGGGTCGCCTGGCGCTCGTCTACCTCGTGATGGAACGGGAACGAGCAGTCCCCCAATCGGAGCTGGCTGAGCTGCTCTGGCCGGAATCGTTGCCGGCCTCGTGGCCGGTTGCGTTGAGCGCGGTCGTCAGCAAGTTGCGCCAGAAGCTGGGCAACCTCGGGCTCGATCGCGATCGGATCATCGCGAACGCGTTTCGCTGCTATCAGTTTCGGCCCCCGCCGGAGACCTGGATCGATCTCGAAGCCGCGGCGGATGCGGTCCATCAGGCGGAAGGGGCCCTGGTTGCGAATCAGCCGCAGGCTGCCTACGGCCCAGCCCTGATCGCTGCCACCATCGCGCGGCGGCCCTTCCTCCTTGGGGAGGACTCACCCTGGATCGTGACCTGCCGCCAGCGCCAGCGCGAGCTGCTGGTGCGGGCGCTGGATTGCCGGGTGGAGGCGCTGATTTCCAACGGTGAGGTGGCGCTCGCGCTGGACCAGGCTCGGGCGGCCGTCGAGCTGGAACCGTACCGCGAGTCCGGCTACCGCCGGCTGATGCAGGTGCTCGTCAGGCAGGGCGATCGTGGCGAAGCGATCCGCGTCTATAACCAGTGCCGCCGCTTGCTCGCGGACGAACTCGGGGTTGCGCCATCGAGTGAGACCGAATCGCTGCGGCGCTCGCTGGCCGGCTAACGATGGATCTCGGAGCCGACCTCGTCCTTCGCCAGGTCGCGGTCGCGGGAGGAGCCGTTGCCCGGAAGCGGCGGGGCGATGGTCGGGTGGGATGACGGCGGCGGGCTGATGCCGGCTGCCGCATAGATCTCGTCCTGGTCGAGGGTATCCTTCTTCAGCACCGCCTCCGCCAGGCGATCCAGCCGATCGCGGTTCTCGGTCAGTATCCGCACCGATTCGCGGTGGCACTCATCGACGATGCGGCGGACCTCCTCGTCGAGCAGCTTCGATGTCTCCTCGCTGAAGTGCTGCGTGACGGCGCCGTCGCCGGGTTGGATCAGGTTGAGCGGTCCCAGCTTCGGAGACATCCCGAAGCGCGCCACCATCGAGCGGGCGATTTGGTTCACCTGCTGGAGGTCGCTCTCCGCTCCCGTCGTGACCGCCCCGTAGGCGACCTCTTCCGCTGCCCGGCCGCCGAGAGCGAGGGTGATCCGGCCGCGCAGGTAGCTCTCCGGATAGTTGTAGCGGTCGTCGATTGGCTGGCTGTACGTCGAGCCGAGGGAAAGTCCGCGCGGCACGATCGTCAGCTTTTTCACTGGATCCGCACCCGGAACCAGCAAGCCCATCAGCGCGTGGCCCGACTCGTGATAGGCGATCAACCGTTTTTCGTCGGGCCCGAGCACGATCGGGCGGCGGAGGCCGAGCACGGATCGCTCGATGGCCTCGTCGAAATCGGTTTGGGTCACCAGGTCCTCGCCCTTTTGAGCCGCTAGCAAGGCCGCCTCGTTGGCAATGTTGCGCAGGTCGGCGCCGACGAAACCCGCGGTCGCCCCGGCGATCTCGCCCAGGTTGACGTCCGGAGCGAGACGAAGGTTGCGGGTGTGGATCTTGAGGATCGCCTCGCGGCCGGCGCGGTCCGGTGGAGAGACGGTGACGCGCCGATCGAACCGGCCTGGACGGAGCAGCGCTGGGTCGAGGACTTCGGGGCGATTCGTTGCGGCGAGCACGACGACATTCTGGTTCGGGGTGAAGCCGTCCATCTCGGTAAGGATCTGGTTGAGCGTTTGCTCGCGTTCGTCGTTGGCACCGAAGGTCGCGGACGAAGCGCGCGAGCGGCCGATGGCATCCAGCTCGTCGATGAAGATGATGCTGGGGGCGGCCTCCTTGGCTTTGGCGAACAGGTCGCGAACGCGCGCCGCACCCACCCCGACGATGGCTTCGACGAACTCCGAGGCGGAAAGGCTGAAGAACGGCCGGCTGGCTTCGCCGGCCACCGCTCGGGCGAGCAGCGTCTTGCCGGTGCCCGGCGGGCCGACCAGCAGGATGCCGTGCGGGATCTGCGCACCGAGTCGCTGGTACTTTTCCGGTGTCTTCAGAAAATCCACGACCTGGGCCAGGTCCTGCTTGGCCTCGTCGATTCCCGCAACGTCGGCAAAGGTGGTCCTGGGTCCCGAGTCGGCGGTGTAGAGCTTCGCGCGACTCTGGCCGAAGGCGCCCAGGATGCCGCCCGGGCCCGCGGTTTGCATCCGGCGGCTCAGGTAGAGAAAGCCGCCGATGAGCAGCAGGGCAGGCCCGAAGCTGAGCAGCAGGTTCAACAGCGGCGACTGTCCGGACCCGGGCGGCGTTGCCGCAACGGTGACATTGTGCTGCTGCAGCAGGGCCTCCAGGTTGTCCTGGGCGAAAACCGGGCGCTCCGTCTGGAACAGCGTGCCGCTCGCAGACCCGTACGTCACCGATGCTTTGAAATCACCCTGGATGGAGTTGCTCTGCGCCGTGATGTCTTTGACGTTGTCGGCGTTCACCTGCTCGATGAAGGTCGTATAGGGAACGGTCATGCGCGAGGGCCCGCCGGTGAAAACGATGCTGATCACGTAGTTGAGCAGCAGCAACACGACCAGGTAAATCCAAAAGCCGCGGTTACGCCAGAAGGGCGTCGGGCCGCCGGCGGGCGAACCCGGCGGGCGGGCGGTCGGTAGCTGCGGTCTCCTGGTCGGGCTGGACGCCACCGCGTTCCCCTCTCGGTTGGACTCTACACGGTTGGCAGAATGGGCACTCCGGCGTTATGATTATCTGATAGCATATATGCATTATTAATGGAGGTCTGATATGACATTTACACACCTGCTCGTCCTGCTCCTCGTCGGCGCGCTTGCCGGGCTTATCGGAGAGCGGCTGGTGAGCCGAGGCATGCCGGGCGGCCTGATCGGGGCGATCGTCGCCGGACTGGTGGGCGCCTGGTTGATGGTGGACGTTTTGCATATCGTTCTGGCGCCGGAGTTGTCGCTCGGCGGCATTCCCGTACTGTCGGCGATTCTCGGCGCGGCCATCGTCGTCCTCCTGTTCAGCCTGGTGGCCGGCGGCAAGGCCTTCGGACGGAGCTGGCGCCGCTACTAGCAACAGAACCCGCGATGTGAAGGCCCGGGCGTTGTGGCGTCCGGGTCTTTCATTAGGAAGTGTTAGAGGCAAGCTAACCAAAGGCCACTTCAGCCTTGCGTATTTGGTTTGCGTCGCCGCACAATAAGCTCTTCACTCGCAAGCGGCACGAACTAATCAGGAGGGGAGACAAGTGCGGAAACTCAGATCGTTGACGTTGATCGCGTGCGCGGGCGCGCTCGCGATCATCGGCACGGCGTGCGGCAACTCAACCGGGACGACGTCGGCCAGTGCGACGGTGCCATCCGGACTCAGCGTGACGTCTTTCGACGCCAGCTTCTCGGTGATGGCCCAGTTGAAGAGCCTGACGGCAGCGGGAAGTGGTCTGGTCGGGGTCATCCTCCCCGATACCACGTCCTCGACGCGGTACGTCAACTTCGACGCGCCATACCTGAAGAAGGCTTTAGATGCGGCCGGTTATACGTCGTCGCAGTACAAGATCGATAACGCCCAGGGCAACGATGCCACCGAGCTTCAGCTCGCTCAGGCGGACATCACGGCCGGCGCAAAAGTGCTGATCTTCGACCCACTCAACAGCAATGTCGGGGGGCAGATCCAGCAGCTTGCCCAGAGCCACGGTGTCAAGACCATCAGCTATGACCGGGCCACCTTTACCGGCACCAATGTCTACTACGTGAGCTTCGACAATGTCCAGGTCGGCAAGCTGATCGGCCAGGGCTTCAAGGACTGCATCACGGCCTGGGGCGTATCGAGTCCGAAGGTCTTCACGCTCAACGGCGGCGAGGACACCGATCCGAATGCCGTCTCCTTCGCCCAAGGTTACAACCAGATCATCTGGGGAAAGACGGACTCGCCGTTGTCGGCCGGTACGACCAATAGCGACGGTTACACCCTGATCGGCGACAAAGTCGCGCCCGGCTGGGACAATGCCCAGGGGCAGACCATCTTCCAGCAGCAGTACACGGCCCACAGGAACATCAACGCCACGGTCGAGGCGAATGACGGCCTCGGGAACGCCGTCATCACGGTCCTCAAGAACGCGGGCGTCGGCCCGAAAAAGGTCCCCACGACCGGCCAGGACGCGACCGAGCAAGGCATGGCCAACGTCCTCAAGGGCTACCAGTGCGGGTCGGTCTACAAGGCGGTCTATCTCGAGGCCCAGGACGCGGTGGCGATAGCGACCATCCTGCGCGCCGGCAAGACGCCGCCCGCCGCTTTGCTGAACGGCACGACCAAGCCGCCAACCGGTGTTAGCGGGACCGAGCAGCCCGCATCCCTCCTGGTGCCCCTCTGGGTCACATCGGCGAACATGAAGGACACCGTCATCAAGGACAACTTCGTCGACAAGAATGCCCTGTGCACCGACGTTACGCAGGCCGTCTGCACGGCGGCGGGCATTAGCTAGATCGATATGGCGCCGCCGCATTCCGCGGCGGCGCCCATTCCCGTCCCCGCGATAAAGTGAAACGATGGGCCAGGTGATCAACGAATCGCCGGCGGCCGAGCCGCGCTTCAAAGCCCGAGGGGTCGACAAGCACTTTGGCCCGGTGCAAGCGCTGACCCAGGTGGACCTTGATCTCTACGCCGGCCAGGTGACCGCGCTCTGTGGGGATAACGGCGCCGGTAAATCGGTCCTGACGAAATGCATCGCCGGCATCTACGAGATCGACCATGGTCAATTCTTCTGGGAGGGCCAGCCGGTTCATGTCCGCAGCCCGCGCGATTCCGCCCGACTTGGAATCGAGACCGTCTACCAGGACCTGGCGCTGGCCGACAACCTCGACATCGTTCAGAACATGTTCCTCGGCCGGGAACGGCTGCGAAACGGCTTCCTGAACGAGGACGATATGGAGCGCGCCGCGACCAAGACGCTGGCCGACCTTCGAGTTACGACCGTGCGGTCGATCCGGCAGCCGGTGGCCTCGCTTTCCGGCGGGCAGCGTCAATCGGTGGCGGTCGCCAAGGCGGTCATGTGGAACTCGAAGCTCGTTATGCTGGACGAACCTACCGCGGCCCTCGGGGTGGTGCAAACCAGGATGGTCCTCGACCTGGTCCGGCGGTTGCGTGACCGCGGCCTGGCCGTGATGGTGATCTCGCACAACCTCAACGACGTCTTCGAGGTGGCGGACCGGATCGCCGTGGTACATCTCGGTCGCATGGTGGCCCAGGGTCGCGCCTCGGCCTTCGACCGCCAGTCGGTCGTCGACTACATGACCACCGGGGCGTCGAGCCGCACCGGGCAACGAACCGATGGTAACGGAGCAAAGAGTGGCACGCGCTGAGGCGCCCGAGACCGCACCGGATCCGACCGCTGCGGTGCAGGCCGCGACCCTCGAAGTCCCACCCGAGCTCGTTGCCCAGTCGCTGGGCGAATGGTTTCGCGCCTGGCTGACGCGAATTCGCAGCGGGGATAGCGGTGTCCTGCCGGTCATCCTCGCCCTGCTCATCATCACCATCGTCTTCCAGGCGATCAGCCCCAATCACGTCTTCCTCTCGGCCGGAAATCTCGTCAACCTGTTCCAGCAGAGCGCGGTGTTCATGGTCCTGGCAATGGGGGAGCTCTTCGTCATCCTCCTCGGCGAGATCGATCTCTCGATCGGGTACGCCGGCGGCGTCGGCGCCGCGATCACCGTCCAGCTGGTGCAGCCATCCACGGCGAAATGGCCCTGGTGGGGCGCCGTGCTGGCCGGGTTGCTGGTATGCGTTCTGATCGGTGGGCTGCATGGCACCCTGGTTACCCGACTGCGGCTCTCATCGTTGATCGTCACCCTTGGCGGGCTGCTGATCTGGCAGGGGGCGATGCTGATCATTCTTGGGCTCGCGTTGTCCGGCTACCCGAGCCTGGCCGGCCTCGACGCAAATCGGCAGGTCCTTTACAACCTCATGAATGGGACGATCGACCCCGTGGTTAGCTGGGTCGCGATGGCCGTTGTGGTTATCGGCATCGCCGCCTTGCTCTGGTTTGGCGACAGCCGCCGGCGCCGCAGCGGGCTGGTCGCACCACCCGTAAGCCTGACCCTGATCAAGATGGTCCTGATCGCGATCGTCGCGATCTCCGTGGTGGCGATCTGCAATGTCAATCGAGCCGCGATCGGCACACTGGCGGGCGTACCCTGGGTCATCCCCATCGTCCTGGCTGTCTTCGGCGCATGGATGGTGATCCTCCAGCGCACGAAGTTCGGGCGTTACGTCTATGCCATCGGTGGCAATCCCGAGGCGGCGCGCCGGGCCGGAATCAATCTTGCCGCCGTTCGAACCCTGTGCTTCATCATCTGCTCGTTTACGGCGGGGATCGGCCTCCTCTTGTATGCCTCATACCTGGGGGGCATGTCGGGCAACATCAATGGTGGTCAGCTCGTTCTCTATGCGATCGCGTCGGTTGTCCTCGCCGGAACCAGCCTCTTCGGCGGCCGCGGCAAGGTGCTCCACGGCATCCTCGGCGGACTGGTGATCGGCGGCATCTACAACGGGATGGGCTTGCTCGGCCTGGACGTCCGCTGGCAGTTCATCGTCACGGGGCTGGTGCTCCTGGTGGCGATCACGATCGACTCGCTCTCTCGCCGAAGCGCAACCTCGGGCAGCGCCGCGCGGGTCTGATCCGGGCGCGACCCACCCGGGGGCTTCGTCAGAGATTGTTAGCGTCGATATCCTATTCTTGTCATCCAGCGCGGCTTCGACGTACACTCTCGCTGCCGCCTGGCAGCTGCTGAGGCTGGTTTCTAAAGGAGGGACGAGATGGGGAACGACCGTTGGACTCGGCGTCAGTTCGTTGGCACGGCAGGAAAAACGGCGGGGGGCGTGGTGCTCGGTCTCAGCCTGGCGGACTTCCTGGCGGCCTGCGGCACATCGAGCCCGGGCACCGCCGGGACCGGCAAGCTCGAGATCTTTAGCTGGTGGACCGGCCCCGGCGAAAAAGATGGCCTGGCGGAGATGTTCAAGATTTACAAGAACAAATACCCGAGCGTCACCATCACGAACTCGGCGGTGGCCGGCGGCGCCGGCTCGACGGCGAAAGCGGTGCTGGCCACTCGCATGCAAGGCGGGCGGCCCCCGGACAGTTTCCAGGTCCACGCCGGCCAGGAGCTGATCTCCAGCTGGGTGAAGGCCAACAAGATGGAGGCCATCACCAGCATCTGGAACTCCGAGGGATGGGATAGCAAGATTCCCAAGGACCTCAAGGACATCGTCAGCTCGAATGGCGAAGTGTGGTCGGTACCGGTGAATGTCCATCGCGGCAATGCGCTCTGGTACAACAAGAAGCTGCTCGACAGCAAGGGGGTCACCGCGCCGGACACGCCCGAGCAGATGACCTCGGCACTGAGTTCCTTGAAGGCCAAGGGCGTTGCGTTTCCGCTGGCGCTCGCTTCGAAGGGGGGCAACTGGCAGGTGCAGATGCTGCTCGAGAACAACATCCTGGCGGCCGGAGGGGCCGACTTCTACAAGAACGTGATGAGCGGCAAGGCGTCGTTTACCGATGCCAAGGTCGTGCAGGCGCTGAGCTGGATGAAGCAATGGCTCCCCTACGCCAACACGGACAACTCATCGATCGACTGGGACGAGGCCGACAACCGGGTAATCGCCGGAACCGCGGTGTTCCACATCATGGGCGACTGGGCGAAGGGTGACTTCACTTCGAAGAACTGGGTCCCGAACACCGACTTCGGGGTGGTGCCATCGCCCGGAACCAAGGGCAATTACATGATCGTGTGCGATACCTTCGGGCTGCCCAAGGGAGCGCCCGATCGGGACAATGCCATCGGCTGGCTCAAAGTCTGTGGCTCGCAGGAGGGGCAAGCCGCCTTCAATCCGAAAAAGGGTTCGATCCCGGCCCGGACCGACGTATCGCCCAGCCTTTTCGATGTCATCGCCCAGTCGTTCATCGCCGAGTTCAAGACCGACACCCTCGTACCCAGCTCGGCCCACGGATCGGCGACGCCGCCGGCCTTCGCCAGTGCCGTCAATGATGAGATGGGCCAGTTCATCCAGAACAAAGACGTCACCAAGACGGCGAGCAACCTTCAGAAAGCGTCAGACGAGTTCCTGAAGACGAGCTAGCCGGACGCGACTTATGGCGACGGCCACCGCCCAACCGGTGATGGTGGAGCGGCTCTCGCGGAGCCGCTCCACGCGTCTGCCACCGTGGGAGAAGCTGACGCCACTGTTGTTGATTGCGCCGTCGGTCATCCTGATCGCGGTCTTCGTCTACGGCTTCATCGGTGCCACCGTGCGGACGTCGCTGGTGCGATGGAACAGCGCGCTTCCCGACTACACCTTCGTCGGGCTGCACAACTATCAGCGGCTCTTCCAGCTGGACCGATTCCAAGCCGACCTGGTCAACACTCTCCACTTCACGGCGATCTTCCTGGCGGGCTGCATCATCCTGGGACTGGGGGCCGCCGTGCTGCTCGACCAGCGGCTGCGCGGCACCCTGTTCTTCCAGAACGTCTACATGTACCCGCTGGCGCTCTCCTTCGTCGTGACCGGGACGGTCTGGCGATGGATCCTGAACCCGAACTCCGGCGTCAACGTCATCCTCGGAAACCTGCATCTCGACTTCCTCAAGTCGGGCTGGCTGACGGACCCCAACACTGCCCTGAATTCGCTCGGCATCGCGGCGGTATGGCAGATGAGCGGCTTCTGCATGGCGATGTTCCTGGCCGGGCTTCGCGGCATCCCGGAAGAGCTCCGGGAAGCCGCCCGGGTCGACGGCGCCAATGAGTGGCAGCTCTTCTGGCGGATCACGTTCCCGTTGCTCCGTCCCATCACCCTGTCGGCGGTCATCATCCTGGGGCACATCTCGCTGAAGATCTTCGACCTGGTGTACGTGATGACGTTTGGTGGCCCTGGTTACGCCACCGACATGCCGAGCCTGTACATGTGGATCGCCACCTTCCAGCAGTTCCTCTACGCTCGAGGCGCGGCGATCGCGATCGTGCTGCTCTTGATGGTCGCGATCCTGATCGTGCCGTACCTGGTGTGGAACCTGCGGGGGGAGACCGAGCAGTGAGCATCCTCGTCCCGGCGGCGCCGCGCGCCCGCAGCCGCTTCACCCCGATGCGCGCCGGCCTCTACCTGCTGCTCCTGGTCCTGGCCGTCTTCTACCTGACGCCGGTCTTCGCCATCATCGTCACCTCGCTGAAGGGCATCGCGGAGCTGGCCCGCTCCACGGTGTGGGAACTTCCCAAAGCCGCCGATCTCAGCTCCTATTCCACGGCATTTACGGCGCTGGCGCCGTCCTTCTTCAACAGCGTGTTCCTGGTGGTTCCGGCGACCATTCTGTCCGCCACCCTGGGCTCGCTGAACGGCTATGTCCTCTCGAAGTTGAGGTTCAGGGGCGCCAACGTTGTCTTCACGCTCCTGCTCTTCGGCATGTTTATCCCGTATCAGAGCATCCTGATCCCGCTCGTTCAGTTCCTCGAGACCATCAACCTCTACGGCGGCATTCCCGGCCTGATCCTGGTGCACGTCGTCTACGGGATCCCGATCTGCACCCTGATCTTCCGCAACTATTTCGCCACCGTGCCGCGCGAGCTGCTGGAGGCCGCCCGCATCGACGGTGCCAGCGTGATCGGTATCTACCGGCATATCATGCTGCCGATTTCTATCCCCGGCTTCGTCGTCGTCATGATCTGGCAGTTCACCAGCATCTGGAACGAGTTCCTCTTCGCGGTGACCATCGCCCAGACGCCGACGCAGCAGCCGATCACGGTCGCCCTGCAGAATCTCGCCGGTAGCCTGGCCCCGGAGCAGAACATCCAGATGGCCGGAGCGCTGATGGCGGCGCTGCCCACGCTGCTGATCTACATCCTGCTGGGCCGCTACTTCGTCCGCGGGCTGCTGGCCGGCTCGCTCAAAGGGTAGGCGTCACAGGCTGCTATGCTCGCAACGCAGAGGAGGTGGACAAATTGAAGCAAGTACGGGCGGCGGCGATGCTTCCGGCGCAGGACCTCGAGAGGGCGAAGGCGTTCTACCGCGACAAGGTGGGTTTGACGCCCACGCAGGAGCGTGATCCGATGGGCGGCCTGTTCTACGAGGTGTCCGGCGGTACCGGTTTTGCCGTGTTCCAGAGCAGCGGGAAGCCATCGGGGACACACACGCAGATGGCGCTGGAGGTGCCGGACCTCGACGCTACAGTCAAGGACCTCCGGGCGCGCGGCCTCAAATTCGAGGAGTACGACAGCCCGGGACTCAAGACCGTCAACGGTATTGCGGAGATCGCAGGCACCAAGGTCGCATGGTTCAAGGATTCGGAAGGGAACCTGATTGCCATCGGCCTCCCGGTGCCGGTGACCGCGACCAAGCAAACCTGATCTAAGCGGGATCGGCCGGCCCAGGCCTGGGGTCGGCCGATCGACTCGATCCCGAGGCGAGCAAAACTAGCACAGCCCATGGGATCACGAGGTTCGCGAGCAGCGGCACCGGGCCGCGGATCGTTCCAATCGGCAACAGCGTGAGCAGGACCGTGACCGTCAGGCTCAGCACCTCGACCAGAACCAGCCAGCGCCACGCCCAGCGTCGCCCTCTTCGCAGATTGCGGGCCAGCCAGAACATCATGGCGGCGACCAGGATCGTCACGAGGCTCAGCACCCGAAAGCCGGGCTCGACGATGCCAAAGGGGATGGCGCTCAATCCGGCGACGAGGGAGAGGCTGGCCTGTAGCACGACGAGCACACCGGCGATCTCGACGCGGCTTTCGGTCGCCGTCATCTGATTCATGGCGATGACCGACCCGTGAGCTGGCGCCGAGCAGCTTTGTCGAGCTCGGCGGCAAACGGCCCGCTTTTGCCGTTGTCGATGATCCACACGTGCAGCATTGGGGGCGTCGTGATGCTCCCGGAACCCACCGGACAGGTCCAGAAGGGCGTCTCGAGGCTGAACTCGAACCCGAACGGCGAGAAGCAGATGCCCTCGTGCTGGTGCCACTGCGTCAGCGGCCCGCCCGGGTCCGGACCCCATTGCCCGACCCGCGGCATCTGGTACATGGCACCGACCAGCTTCAGCCCGACCGGCGTCCGTGCATAGACCAGCGCCTGCGGCCGGTTCGGATCGAGAACGGCGTGGCTGTTGGCCTGGTTCTGGAAGTGCAGGAGCGGATCGGCATCCGAAACCGGCCCGGGCTTGTAGCCGGCTGAGACGGCTGCGGCCGGATCCTGGTAGCGTCTCAGGCTTGCCTTCGTATCCGCGAGCAGTCGCGCGGCTGCCGTGCGCTCCTCGGGGGTTGCGACCGAGGCCACAGGCTGGAGCACCGCACCCGCATGGGCGTGCAGGGCATCGGGGTGAACCAGGCCGCCGATCCAGATCCCGAGTGTCGTCAGGCTGACCAGGAGCGGAAAAGCCGTGGCGCGCCAGAGGCGGCGCGGCCAGCCGGCGCGGGACGGGTTCTTGAGCCGCATGACCAATCCCAGCGCGATCAGCTCGATCAGCTTGCACGCGATCCCAACCTGGTCCGGTGCTTCCCAGCCGGCAATCACCCAGACGAGGTAGGCGACGATGGTCGTGCTCAACCAGAGCGCGGCCGGCCGGCGCCACCAGGTCGTGGTAAAGGCGCCAAGCGCGAGCGCGATGAATCCGAGGCCGTCGATGATGAAGAGGAGACCGGTGATTCCGTCGTGACCCGGGACCAGGGCAAGGTGGACGGCCCCCGACACCAGCATCAAGGCGGCCGCCAGCTTCGCCATCGGTGACGCTGCATCAAACCCTGCCAGGAATCGCCACGCCCAGCCAGCCTGACGTCTGGCCAGAACGCGAAGCAGGCGCAGGAACACCAAACCGAAGGCGAGGAGGACGATTGCGGCGCCGAGCGCCGAGGCGTGGTCGGTGGCGATGTCGTACATGCATCGACGCTAGCCCGGGGCGATAAGACTGGCGTAAGACGTCAGGCGGCGAGCGGCAAGGTTACGGTGAAGGTCGCGCCAGGCCCATCGTTGTTGCGCGCGGTGAGCGAGCCGTGGTGCTCCTCCACGATCCACCGGGCGATCGAGAGTCCCAGGCCCGCGCCGTGGTTCGAGCGCGCCGGGTTCGCCTGGTAGAAACGTTCGAAGATGCGCTCCAGGTCGCCAGGAGGGATCCCGCTGCCATCATCCGCGACCGTCAGCAGCGCCGTGGAATCGTGCTGCCGCAGGCCGAGCTCCACCGAGCCGCCCGCCCCGGTGAATTTCACGGCGTTGTCGACCAGGACCCAAAGAAGCTGGAGAATCGCATCCTCGTCGCCGAGGATCGTCGCGTCCGTCAGCCCAACGTTGTGGAAGCTGCGGTCCTTGAGGCTGGCCCGAGCCTGCCGGCAGACGGACTCGATCAGCGGTCGAAGGGAGAGCGGGGCCAGCTCGAGCTGCTGGCCGGCGTCGGCCTGGGCCAGCGTCAGCAGGTGCTCCACCAGGCGGCTCATCCGCTCGCTTTCGGTCGCGATGTCCCGCACGGCGGCCACGCGGACGTCGTCGGCGACACCGGGGCCGTGCGCCAGCAGCTCCGCATTGCCCCGGATCGTCGTGAGCGGGGTCCGCAGCTCGTGCGACGCGTCGGCCACGAAACGGCGCTGGGCTTCCAGCGCCCTGGCCAGGCGCTCATAGGCCGCCTCGAGCTGCTCCAGCATCCGGTTGAAGCTCTGGCTGAGGACGCCGATTTCGTCTGGTCGAGGGTTTTGCGGGAGTCGCCGTTTCAGGTCGTGGGTGCTGGCGAGCGACTCCGCGGTCTGCGCCACAGTCTTCAGCGGCTTGAGCGCGCGGCCCGTGATCAGCCAGCTCGCCAGAAGCGCCGCCAGCAGGGTGGGGATTGAAGAAATGATCAGGAAGCCGAGCAAGCCCTTACGGTTGGTCGACTGGATGCTGGTCGGCTGCCCGGCGACCACGAATCCCTGCAGCCCAAGGTCGGGCCGGGTCCAACGGGTGGCGTACAGCCGAAGCGCCGCGCCTCCTGGAATGTCGACGGTGGCAAGGGCCGTGCCGCGGTCGCCGGTGCCGGCAAGCAGGCTCTGAGGAATCGGCGGCACGGTGTCGCCGATCCGTCCCGTGCTTGATACGACAGTCCCGGACGCCGTGAGCACCTCGATGAAGGGATCGGCGCGATGCCGGAGGTCCTCGGCGCCGCCGAGCGAGGGGTTGTTCGAACCATTGAGCTCACTGGCCGCCGCCCCGGCGATGACGCTGACGGCATCGGCGGCGCGCTGTTTGAGCCCCTCGTCCTGGGTCGTGCCCTGACTGTTCGCGACCAGCTCGTAGACCAGCCATCCGAACGCGAGCAGGGTCGCCGCAAGCAACGCCGTACCAAAGACGGTCAACCGCAATCGAAACGACACTCAGGCCTCCCGCAGGCTGTAGCCGAATCCGCGGACCGTCTGGATCAGCCGCGGCTCGCCGTCGCCATCGAGCTTGGCCCGCAGGTACCCGACATACACCGCGACGACGTTGTCGTCGGTTTCCTCATCGGCCCAGATCGCGCTCAACAGCTGGTCACGGGTGAGCACCTGCCGTGGATGTCGCAGAAAATGCATCAGGAGAGCGAACTCCCGCGCGGTACAGCGGATCAGCCGATCGCCGCGGCGCACCTCGCCCGTCTCCACCTGGAGAGTGAGGTCGGCGAACTGCAGGACGGTCGCCGGCGGGGCCGCACGCCGGAGCAGTGCCCGGACGCGGGCCAGCAGCTCGGCATAGGCGAACGGTTTGAGCAGGTAGTCGTCGGCGCCGCTGTCGAGCCCCCGGACCCGATCCGCCGTTGTGGTGCGGGCGGTCAGAAACAGGATCGGAAGCTCGCGATCCGCTCGCAGCCGGCGGCAAACTTCGAAGCCATCGATCCCGGGCATCATGACGTCGAGCACCACGAGATCGGGCCGCCGGTCCCGGGCCTGGTCGAGGGCCGCCGCCCCGCCCAGGGCGATGTCGACCTCGTAACCCTCCGGCCGGAGGACGCGCTGAATCGTGGTCGCGACCAGGGGATCGTCATCCACGACCAGGATGCGGCGTGGCCCCGCGCTCACGTTCGTATATCGTGCCCGCCCTTCATAAGGATGCTGTAAGACCGGGATCGATTAGTTGACGTCGATTGGTCGGAGTGGTATAGTCGGAATCGACTAAACGATGACGACTAAAAGAGAGGTACCGAGGACGCCGCTGGCGCTGGCGGTCATGAACCTGCTGATGGAGGGCCCGATGCATCCATATGAAATGAAATCGAAGATGAAGGAGAGGGGCCACGACCAGGTCATCAAGATCGCCGGTGGCTCGATTTACGATGCGGTCGAGCGCCTCGAAGAGGGTGGCTTCATCACGGCGCAGGAGACAAGCCGGGAAGGCCGGCGTCCAGAGAAGACCACCTATGCCATCACGGACCACGGGAGGGAGGAAATCCTTGCCTGGCTGCGAGAGATGCTGGCGCAACCGGTCAACGACTACCCCCAGTTTGCGGCGGCGCTCGCGTTCTTCGCCGCCCTCGACAAGGAGGAGGTGACGCGCCTGCTCAAAGCGCGGACGGCGCTGCTGGGATCGGAGATCGCCGGGATGAAGAAGGGCCTCGAAGGCTGGATGGGCGAGATGGGGATCCCGAGGTTGTTCCTGGTCGAGGCGGAGTACGCGCTGGCCATGAAAAACGCCGAGCTCGACTGGGTCCGCGACCTTATCCGCGATATCGACAAATTGTGGATGACCGCCGACCAGATGAAGGCGGCGGAGGCCGCCATCCACACACGCAGAGGAGGAGGAGTGAGCGAATGAAGACCATCGCCCCGGACCACGCACGAACCGAAGCGGCTGCGGAGCGCTACAGTACCGGCTCCGTCGTCTCCAAAGACGGAACCATCATCGGCTACCGCCAGCTCGGCCGCGGCCCCGCCATGGTCGTGCTCCACGGCGCGATGGAATCCTCGCAAAGTCACATGCAGCTCGGCGAGGCGTTGGCGGATAGCTTCACCGTCTACTTGCCCGACCGACGCGGCCGTGGCCTCAGCGGTCCCTACCGCAAAGACCACACCATCGAGACGGACGTCCAGGACATTGCGGCCGTGCTGGCCAAAACCAATGCCCACGATGTGATGGGCGTGAGCTCAGGCGCCATTATCTGGCTGCAGGCGGCACTCACTCTGCCTGCCATTCGCAAAGCCGTGATCTTCGAACCCCCACTGCCCATCAACGGTTCGCTTCCCACCGGCTTCGTCCAACGCTATGAGAGAGAGCTTGCCAAGGGCGAAGTGGCCGCGGCCCTCGTCACCGCGATGAAAGGGACGCAGATGGGACCCCCGATCTTTAACATCATCCCGCGCGGGCTGCTCGAGCGGCTCACGACGACGATGCTGGCCAGCGAGGAGAAGAAAGCCGGCAGCGACGACGTGACGATGCGGATGCTGGCGCCGACGCTGCACTACGACTTTCAGCTGGCGACCGAGATGGAAGGGGCCCTCGAGCGCCTCAAAGGCATCCGCGCCGAGGTGTTGTTGCTCGGAGGCAGCAAGAGTCCCGCATACCTGAAAGCCGGCCTTGACGCATTGGAGAAGGTTCTGCCCCAGGTCACGCGGGTCGAGCTTCCCGGACTCGGTCATGGAGCCACGGGCAATACCGACCGAGGCGGCCGGCCGGAACGGGCGGCAGCAGTGCTTCGCCAATTTTTTCTCTAACCGAACATCTCCAGGAGTAGATGAAACCATGACAGAAAATCGTCAATCGTCGGCGCCCTGGCTGGCCCTGGCGGTACTTGCCCTGGGTCTATTCATGACGCTCCTCGACCTCACGATCGTCAACGTCGCCATCCCCAGCATGGTTGACGACCTCCACGCGTCGCTCGACCAGATCCTGTGGGTGCTGAACGGCTACAGTCTCGCCTACGCCGTCCTGCTGATCACCTCGGGACGGCTGGGCGACATCTTCGGCCCTCGCAACATGTTCGCGGCGGGCATCGTCGTCTTTACGGTCGCCTCCGCCTTCAGTGGCCTCGCGCATGACCCGACGCAGCTGATCCTCGCCCGGGGTCTGCAGGGTATCGGCGCGGCGATCATCGCGCCGCAAGGGCTTCCCATCATGACGACGATTTTTCCGCCGGAGCGGCGTGCCGGCGTCTTCGCCATCTACGGCTCGCTGGCCGGACTCGCCGTCCTGCTGGGCCCGGTGGTGGGCGGGTTCATCGTCACGAACTTCGGCTGGCGCTGGATCTTCTACATCAACCTGCCGGTCGGGCTACTGACATTCCTCCTGGCTTTCGCCTTCGTGCCGGACCTCCGGCCGGGCCGGCGTCATCGTCTGGATTGGACAGGCGTCGCGCTGGCAACCACCGGCCTGCTCGGCATCGTGTTCGGGTTGATCGAAGGTCAGCGCTACGACTGGGGAACAGTGTGGTCGTGGATCACGATCCCGGAGATCATCGCGGCCGGTGTCGTCGTGCTGGCTCTCTTTCTCCTCGTGCAGTGGCGGCGTCAGGATCGCGAACCGCTGCTCCCCTTCGCCATCTTCAAGGACCGCAATTACACCGTCATGACGCTCGTGCTCATGGCCATGGGATTCGCAATCGTCGGCTTCTTTCTGCCGCTGACGATTTTCTACCAGTCGGTACTCGGTCTCAGCGCCTTCGATGCCGGTCTTGCCATCGCGCCGCAGCCGCTGGCGATGATGCTGATGTCGGGGGTCGCCGCCGCCCTGGCGGCGCGTTACGCGAAATACATCCTCGTCGTCGGCCTCACGCTGTTCGCGATCGGAATGGCCTACATCGCGTTGATTGCCCAGGTGAGCTCGAACCGGTGGAGCTTCGTGCCGGGCCTGGTCCTCGGGGGAATCGGCATGGCGGGTGTCTGGACACCGGTCTACAGCATGGCGACCCGAAATCTGCAACCCCGGCTCGCCGGGGTCGCGTCGGGCGTGATCAGCACCATCCAGGAGTTGGGGGCCGTGATCGGCAGCGCCGCGATCGGCGCGGTGCTGCAGAACCAGCTGGCTGCCGATCTGCACAACCGCGCGGTCAGCTACTCGGCCCAGCTGCCGAGCCAGGCACAAGCTCCGTTCGTCGACGGCTTCAGCAAAGCCGCCCGGACCGGCCTCGAGGTCGGGCGCGGGCAGACGGGCACGAGCCTGAGCCTGCCCGCGGATGTGCCGGCCCAGGTCGCGCACCAGATCCAGCAGCTGGCGCACGCCGTGTTCACCCAGGCTTTCGTCGACGCGATGCGACCAACCATGGCGCTGGCGATCGTCGTGGTGCTGGTTGCGGCCGTCGGAGCGGTGGCGGCGCGCAATGGAACCGCGGGAGATCGGGCGCGCGCAGGGACCAAGACGTACCCGGAGCCGGCTTCGGTCGCCTGATCGATCGAGGGCAGCGCCGCGGGTGCGACGCTGCCCTTTCTGTCTCCCCTTCTCCACAACGGTCGGCTTGCGCTTTTTGCTGAGGTGTGGGATAGTGAGGCACGAAAATATGAGTTCACTCACTTTTAAGACGGATCCGGAGGCGACCGAGTTCCGGCTCGATGCGAACGGGTATCTCTTCGATCCCCGGATGCGGCAGCTCCTGGTTCGAACCGGCCGCCAAGTTGATCCCGGAACCGAAGCGCTGGCGGCCGTCCGCGTGCTGGGGAAGAAGATGCATGCCTTGATGGAGCGCTGGGCGGATCGATACGGCCTCAGCGAGGGCCGCTTCCAGATCCTCGTCCGCCTGCACCATGTGGACGGCGGTCGGATTCCGATGGGCGAGCTGGCCGAGATGCTGGACGTCTCGCCGCGCACGGTAACGGGATTGGTGGACAACCTGGAGCGCGACGGCCTGGTCAAACGCGTCGATGATCCAGACGACCGTCGCTCCGTCTATGCCGAGATCACCGACCAGGGTCGTGAGCGCCTCAAGACGCTGTGGCAGGGCGCCACCTCCCTCCAGGCGGGATTGACCGG
>VBEW01000175.1 GCA_005889225.1 Chloroflexota bacterium
GTCTTTTGCCCTTCGTCGTGATGGCCGTCTTCGGGAGTGCGCTGCCCTGGTTTGGGATCAGCTTCGGTGAGCTGTCGATCAGCAGCGGATTGGCCAGTATCCTCAACGCGACCACGCCGTTGTGGACCGCGGTACTTGCCACCTGGGTAACGCCCGACGAGCGGCCAAGCGCGCTCAACTATCTCGGCGTGACGATCGGCTTCCTGGGCACCGGCATCCTTCTCGCTCCTGACCTGATCGGCCAGCCGCTGACGGCCACGACCATCGGCACGATCGCGGTGGCGGCCGCGGCAGCCAGCTACGCGGTCGCGGCCCTGGTGCAGCGGCGCCGGCTGTCCGGCGTCAGCCCGCTCCAGGTGGGTTTCTGGCAGCTGACGCTGACCGTCCCGCTGGCACTGACCGTCGCGCTGCCGACGATCTCAGGCACCCAGCTGCACCTCGCCTCGATCGCGTCGATCATCGCCCTCGGCGCGGGCGGTTCCGGCATCGCCTACCTTCTCTACTACTACATGATGAACACGCTGGGCGCCACCCGCGCCACCACCGTCACCTTCCTGCTGCCGCTGACGGCGGTCTTCTGGGGCGCGACCCTGCTGCACGAGGCGATCACCGTCCCGATCATCGCGGGCATGGTTGTGATTCTGCTGGGCGTCTATCTGACGAGCCGGCGCCCGGGCCGGCGCGCTGCGACCGTCGTCGAGGGCCGGGGCGCCGCGTGAATCCCCTCGTCAGGCGATAACGAACGGCTCCTCGCGGAAGCGCTGGCCGTCATCCAATCGCCATGAGCGCGCCTCACCGAGCTTGCCGTCTAGCACCGAGGCGACGACGTAGCTATAAAACGTCCAGGCGTGTTCTGCATCGAAGCGCGACGGGATCGACGGGTGGTTCGGATGGCTATGGGCGAATCCGATGATCTCGAGTCCCCGGGCTTCCGCATCTTTCTGCACGCGCAGCTGCTCGAGGGGATCCAGGGCATACCGGTCCCATGGTCGGTCCTCAACTGTGTTCCGCATCGCGCGGAATTCGACCACCTGATGATCACCGCCATCAACCCGGCCGAGCAGGGCCCCGCAAGCCTCGTTCGGAAACCCGCCTTCCAGGTGTTCCCGCATCCGATCCATCACAGACCGCGGGACTAAGAGTCGGGATCCCGACTCCAGCGTCAAAACCTGCGGCGGTAGAGGCCCGAGCTGAGGTAGCGGTCGCCGCCGTCGGGAAAGACCATGACAAAGACGCCCTCGGAGGTGCGCCGCGCGACTTCGCGGGCGGCGTAGAGTGCGGCTCCCGACGAGTTGCCCACCAGCAGCCCCTCCGAACGCGCCAGGTCGTGGGCCAGTTCATAGGCGGCTTCGGTCGGCACGCTGATTTTTTCGTCCTGCACGCTCGGGTCGTAGATGCCGGGGACGATCGAGCTGGCCATGTGCTTGAGGCCTTCCAGGCCGTGCAACCCGTCGGACGGCTCGGCGGCGATCACACGGATCCCGCGGTTGTGTCGCTTGAGGAATCTCCCGACTCCCATCAGCGTGCCGGTGGTGCCCAGGCCAGCGACGAAGTGCGTGACTTCGCCGTGGGTCTGATCCAGGATCTCGGGGCCGGTCGTGTCGAAGTGCGACCGCCAGTTGAATGGATTGTTGTACTGATCAGGCATGAAATAGACCCCGGGCGCCGCCTCCTTCATGCGATGGGCCTCTCGGATGGCTCCATCCGATCCCTCGAGCGCGGGCGTGAACATGGCTTCGGCCCCGAAGGCCTTCACAATCTCGCGACGCTCCTCGTTGACGTTGGCCGGCATCACGAGTTTGACCTGGTAGCCTTTGGCCGCCCCGATCAGCGCGTAGGCGATCCCGGTGTTGCCCGACGTCGAGTCCAGGATGACCCGCTCCACCGTCAGCTCGCCGGTCCGCTCGGCTTCCTCGATCATGCGCAGCGCCGGCCGGTCCTTGACCGAGCCGCCGGGGTTGAACCATTCCGCCTTCGCGTAGAAGGTGATTTGGGGGAACTCTTTCTCGAGCAGCCGGATCCGGATCAACGGGGTATTGCCGATCCGTTGCAGGATCGACTGATCCGGCAGGTTCTCGATGAGCGACAGAGCACGATCTGGCATCAACCGTTAATTATCCCCTCCCCCATCAAAACATTCCCTCGCCACCGGCGACATATCGCCTCCCCCTCTGGGGGAGGGCAGGGTGGGGGCCGGCTTACGCCTCCAGCAGGAACACGGGGTGGTCGGCGGGATCGGGCAGCGCGGCGAATTCTTTCGCGACAAATCCACCGTATTTCGACCCGTACCGCTGCACGTAGGCCGCGACCAGCGGAGCGCGCTCGGCCGCCGGGATCTCCCTGGCTTTGAAGCGGCCTTTCCGCCCGCCAGCTCGCAACTCGCACTCGCCGACCGCCCGGAGGTTTCGCGCCCAGTGCGTGTTGCCTCGGGGGGCGACGAGGTAGCGCTTGCCCTCGTACTCGAGCGGCAGGACCGGCATCGTATAGCGGCGTCCGGAGGCGCGGCCACGGACGGTGAGCGCCGGAGCGAGCCCGAGCGCGGCCATCAGGGGATTCACCACCCTGTTGTTGAAAAACCCGGACTTCCGGTAAGGGGCTCCATCACCCATCGATTGATTCTATCGGCCGATCTCAGGCCCAATTCGGTTTTCGATCAGAAACCGGTGCTATACTCGCGCCAAAACTGGGGGTGAACGTATGCAAGCGAGTTCGGCGCCGGCCGTCAGCGCTCCGAGGGCCGGGTGGTGGGTTCGGTTCTTCGCCTATTTCGTCGATGGACTGATTTTCGGGATTCCGGCCGCCATCGTCGGCGGCATTCTTTCGGCGCTCGCGGGTGGGATGACGAGCAGCACCGGTGAGATGAACGGCGGCGCCCTGGCGCTGTTCTACATCATCTTCTTCGGCGCCAGCATCGGCTATTACGTCTACTTTTGGACGCAGCGGGACGGCCAGACCATCATGAACAAGGCGCTGAACATCAAGGTCGTTCGGATGGACGGTTCACCGATCACGGTCGGCACCGGCGTCGTCCGCTGGATCGGCTACCTCGTCAACGACATCATCTTCGGGATCCCGGTCGGCTTCATCTGGGCAGCCTTCGACGCCAACAAGCAGGGGTGGCACGACAAGCTGGCCGGGACGATCGTCGTCAAAACACCGTAAGGAGGGTAATTCATGCAGGCTGCTGGTTCCTCGGCACTACCCAGTAACGTCGCGACCGCGGAGAAAGCGGGTTTTTGGATTCGATTCGTGGCCATCTTCATCGACGGGATCATCGTCGGCATCGTCACCACCGCCATTGGTGCCATCCTGAATCTCAATACGAATGGCCGTAGTGGCCTTCAACTCCTCCTCGGCCTGGTCTATTACGTCTATTTCTGGTCCAACAGCGGTCCCTGGCCTGGCCAGACGATTGGAAGCAAGTTGCTGAATATCCGGGTCATTCGCACCGATGGCTCCGACCTGAGCATCAGCCAGGCTCTGATCCGCTATGTCGGCTTCGTGATCTCCGCAATCTGTTTGCTGATCGGTCTGATCTGGGCAGCCTTCGACGCGAACAAGCAGGGCTGGCACGACAAGATCGCGGGGACGTACGTCGTCAAGACCACGTAAACGCCTGGTCCAGACTTAGTTTCGCAGCGCGCTCTCGAACTCCGCGACGATATCGTCCGGGTGCTCCAACCCGACTGAGCAGCGGACCAGCCCGTCGCTGATGCCGGCGCGACCTCGCTCATCCGCGGTCAGTCCGCGATGCGAGGTCGACGCCGGATGGCTGAGTGTGGTGGCCACATTGCCCAGGCTCGGCATCAGCCGCACGAGTTTGAGCCGGCCGATCATCCTGTCCAGCGCCGCCCGGCCGCCCTCGAGCTCGAAGGACAGGAGGGCGCCGGCGCCGTCCGGCACCAGCTGGCGCGCCCGAGCGCAAAACGGACTGCTCTCCAGCTCGGGATAGTGCACGCGACTGATCGCCGGGTGGCGCTCGAGGAATCGGGCCAGCGCCAGCGCATTCGCCGTGTGCCGCGCCATCCGGATCGCCAGCGTGCGGATGCCGCGCAGCGTCAGCCAGGCGTCGAAGGGCCCCAGGGTCGGCCCGAACGTCTGGGCGAAAGCGCGCGCGCCGTCCGTCCAGGATGGTTTCCCGACTACCAGCCCGCCGATCACGTCCGCGTGCCCGCTCAGGTTCTTGGTCGCGCTGTAGATGACGGCGTCCGCCCCCCACTTAAACGGCTGGCAGAGAACCGGCGTTGGCACCGTGTTGTCGACCATCAACAATGCACCCGCATCATGGGCGATGGTGGCCAGTGCCAGAAGGTCAGGGACCCGGATCAAGGGATTGGTACACATCTCGCAAAGAAGCACCCGGGTTCGGTCGGTGACGGCGTGCCTGACGGCCTCGAGGTCCTGAAAATCCACGATCGTGGTGGTGATCCCGAAGCGGCTGAGGTCGTTGCGAAGAAACGTCAGGGTCGTGCCGTAGCAATCGTGCGCCGCCACCACATGGTCGCCGGCATTCATCTCGCTCATCAGCGCGATCGCGATCGCGGCCATCCCTGACCCAACCGCCACCGCGTCGAGCCGGGTGTCGAGCCCGTTGGCCTCCAGCCCGGCGACCGCCGCCTGAAGCTGCCGATGGTTCTCGGTCCCCCACCGGCCGTAGCCACGATGCTCGGCCATGGCCACATCGAGGCTCGCCAAGTCCGGATAGCCGCTTGCCGACCCAACCGAGATATCCGGCGTGACCGGCGCATCCTTGCGATCGAGCGTGGGCTCGCCGCCGTGCACCGCGATCGTGTCCGGGTGCGGCATCGGGTCAGCCTACCGCAAGTCGCTCGAACCGGCCCAGTTGTTCGGCTCCGGCGACATCGGCGAACAGCACGGTGACGACGCGGCGCTCTTCGGCCATCGGCTAACGCTTGAGAAAACGCACGCGGCGGCGGCGGCGAAAGCGCTCCGCGCTCCCCTTACCGACGACGCTGATGCTCCCGTCGTTTTCCAACACGGCGAGGCCGACGTCGCTCATCTTGTCGAGGCCGTGCTCGCGGACGGCCATCTCGACATCGTCGACGTTCAGGCCCTCTTTGTCGAGATTCTGCTTCACGAGGTTGCCGTCGTGGACCAACAGCGTTGGCGGCGGCTCGACCAGCCGGTCGAAAGCGGGCCAGCGGCTGCGCAGCATCGCCACGCCCCGGTTGAAAATCAGGAGCGTCGCGACGATGATCACCCCGCCCGTGATGGAGCTATCCGGTCCGGTCATCGCCGGCTGCAGCGCGTTGGCGACCAGCAGCACGAGCACCAGGTCAAAGGTCGTGAAT
>VBEW01000178.1 GCA_005889225.1 Chloroflexota bacterium
GCTGGAAGGTCTCGCTGGCCAGGTCCTCCGCCTCCTCGCGCCGGCCGGAGTGGTAGTAGCAGTACGAGTAGATCTGATCGAAGTATCGGTCGTACAGCGCCGCAAACGCTTTGCGGTCCCGCTTGGCGGCTTCGATCAGGCGCGCCTCGTCTTGCAGCTCCGCTGCCGAACGCTCGGTCACGCCGATGACCTACTCATATATGTGGCTTCGGTGATGAAGGTTACGCGATAACCCCAAGTTCCTTGCCGCCTTTGTCGAACGCCTCCAGCGCCCGATCGAGCTGCTCATCCGTGTGGACGCTGGTCACGATGGTCCGGATCCGGGCTCGCCCCTCCGGCACCGTCGGGTATCCAATCCCCTGGGCGAAGATCCCCAGGCTGAAAAGTCGGTCGGATAGCTCCATCGCCACCGAGCCCTTGCCAACGATCACGGGCGTGATCGGGGTCTCGCTGGCGCCTGTCTCGAAGCCGAGGCGCTTGAGGCCGGCTTTGAAACGGGCCGTGTTCTTCCACAACCGGTCGATCCGCTCGGGCTCGGCCAGCAGGACGTCGATCGCGGCGATGCAGGCCGCCGCAACGCCGGGCGGATGCGAGGTGCTGAAGAGGAAGGGCCGGGCGCGGTGGATGAGAAAGTCGCGGACCGGCTGGGGCGCCGCGACGTAGCCGCCCAGGACGCCGATCGCCTTGGACAGCGTTCCCATCTGCAAGTCGACCCGGCCATCAAGGCCGAAATGATTGACCGAGCCGCGGCCATTCTTTCCCAGCACGCCGCTGGCGTGCGCGTCGTCGACCATGACCAGGGCTTGGAACCGCTCCGCCCGCTCCACGATGCCGGCGAGCGGGGCGATGTCCCCGTCCATGCTGAAGACACCGTCGGTGACGACCAGCTTCACGCGCTTGTCGCGGTGCTTTTCGAGGTGTCGCTCGAGGTCGTCCAGATCGCGGTGCTTGAAGATCGAGCGCTCGGCCTTCGAGAGCCGGATGCCGTCGATGATCGAGGCATGGTTCAACTCGTCGCTGATGATGACGTCCCCCTCTGCGACCAGCGATTGGAGGACACCGAGGTTCGCGGTAAAGCCCGACTGGAAGACCAGCGACGCCTCAGTGTGCTTGAACTCGGCGAGCCGGCGTTCGAGTTCTTCGTGGATCGTCATGGTCCCGGCGATCGTGCGAACCGCCCCCGAACCGGCGCCCCATTCCTCGGTGGCGCTGACCATGGCGCTCTTCAGCCGGGGGTGGGTGGTCAGACCAAGGTAGTTGTTCGACGACAGGTTGAGCACGCGCTTGCCATCCACGACGACCTCGGTGTCCTGCGCCGAACCCAGCACCCGCAGCGGGCGGAACTGACCGTTCTTTTTGAGCTCGTCGAGCTCGTCAACCAGGAACTGCGTTTTCTTCTCCGTGATCATCTGTTCATCCTCCTCCATTCGGCAGCAGCACGACTTTGCCCGCCCGGCCGCTCTTCATCTGGGCCATCGCCTCCTGAAAGTCGTCAAGCGGGAACCGGTGGGTGATGAGCGGCGCGACATCGACCTTGCCCGTGCTGAGATAGTGCGAGGTCCGCTCCCACGTGTCCCAGATGCGCCGGCCGAAGATGCCGTAGATCGTGATGCTCTTGGTGACCACGAGGTCGTTAAGATCGAGCGTCACCGGCCGGTCGCCGATGCCGAGCAAACTGATCCATCCGCCGTTATGGAGGACTTGCAGCCCGTGCTCGATCGCCGTCGGGTGACCCGACATCTCAAGGACGACGTCGACACCCATCCCGCCGTTGGCCCTCCGAATGTCTTGCACTGTCGAATCGCCTGGTGGGAAGACGGCGGTCGCCCCCATCCGCTCGGCCAGCTCCCGCCGGTACGGATTGGGCTCCACCCCGTAGATCGCGGCCGCCCCCTCGGCCCGAGCGATGCCGACGGCGCACAGGCCGATCGGCCCCAGCCCGAAGATCGCGACGGCGTTGTCTTTCAGCGGCCCCGCCAGGGCCGCGTGGACCGCATTCCCGAATGGCTCCTGCAGGGCGGCGACTTCGGGGCTGAGTCCCGGCGCATTGTGCCAGCAATTTTCGGCCGGCAGCAGGACGTAGCGCGCGAACGACCCGTCGCGATCGACGCCGAGCACCCGCACGTTCTCGCAGAGGTGGAAGAGGCCGCGCTGGCATTGCCGGCAGGTGTGGTCGACGACGTGGGTCTCGGCTGCTACGAAGGTCCCCAGCGTCAATCCTGATACCTCAGGCCCGGTAGCGACGATGCGGCCGGACATCTCGTGCCCGAACACCCGAGGCGGGTGGATGTGACGGCGGGCCCAGTCGTTCCAATCGAAGATGTGGACGTCGGTACCACAGATGGACGACGCGGCCACCTCGATCAAGACATCCTTGCCGGTTGGCTCGGGGATGGCGATCTGATCGAGCTCGGCGCCCGGGCCGGCAGTGGCCTTCACCACTGCCGTCATGGACGTCATGGCCTCATCTTAGCGTCGACCAAACCCGTATCCTGAAGATCGAAATTCGTCCAGGAGGGTGCAATGCGGGCGTATGTGCTGATCAACGCGTCGGCGGGAAAGGCGATCGAGGTGGCCAGATCGCTTCAGGGCGTCAAGGGCATCGAGCTGGCCGATGCCATCACCGGCGAGTATGACGTGATCGCCGCCGTCGAGGCCCCCGACGTGGCCGGCATTGGCTCGATCATCGTGGAGAAGATCCAGAAGATCGACGGTGTCTTCAAGACGGTCACCTGCCTGGCGGTTCGCTAGCGCAACTGGCCGTAGGCGCGCTCGACCGAGATCGAGAGGAGCAGGCGCTGCTCGCTGACCATGGCCGCGTCGTATTCCGCCCAGTCGGGATGGTCGCCGCGGACTTTGCGGTAATAGTGCCGCAGGGCCTCGGCCAGGCCCTCCCCCTCGATGAGGTGTGCGGCTCCCTCGGCGACCAGGTATTCGTAACGGTCGCGACCCTGGACGTGGAGACTGGCCCGCGGGTCGCGGCGGAGGTTGAGCGTCTTGGCCCTCGTCTGGGTGACTGAGATCTTGACCCGGCCGTCGTCGTCGAGAAAGTAGAGAATATTCGACAGTTGCGGCCGCCCGTCTCGCTTGATGGTGGCGAGGATCCCGTCGTGCCGCACCTTGAGGAACTGGCGGGCGCGATCGAGATCGATCATGGCCACCAATGCTACAGCCGGTACCCGAAGGCACCGGCTGCATTGAAGTCAGCTTAAAACTAACCTACTTCTTCTTCGACGACTTCTTCGCGGCTTTCTTCTTGCTTGCTTTCTTCTTTGCGGCCATCCGGGCTCACCTCCTTCTTAGCAAGATTCCCCCGGTCGGCCGCTTGTACGCCGCCGCCGAACGCGCGTGAGCGCCACGGGTACCGTGGACGCGCGGGCGCCGGCGAGGCCGGGTACCGGAAGCAAAGAGAAGAGAGAGAAATGAGGGGAGCGACGCCGCGGCCGCAATCGACCCTCGGGTTCCGCGATGCCAGGCGCCGATGACCATCGATGTGGACCGCAGGGTTCTTTGAGTGTTGCCCTTCTTCAGATCCTCGCCCTGATCCGCGCGATGATCAGAGCGCGGCTGCGCGCTCATTAAGTGCGACCATAGCACGATTTGCGCTGCTTTGCACACCCGAGGACCGAAAAATTCGCAGCGGACGCGGTCATGAGGCTCAGCGCGGGTAGATGAGCAGAATTTTTCGCGGGTCAGGCGCAACGACCGCCGTCGCAGCAGGTTTCGTAATACAGTCCGCAGCCGCGACAACGAAATTTGCGTCCGTCCCACTCCGTCACGCCTCCGCAAGGGCATTCTGGTCCCTCATGCGACCACTGCGGATGGAGAAGAGCGCCCTTCTCTCGCTGGACTGAGGACTGGGAAGGAACCACGATGGTTCCTTCCCGTGATTTTTCTAGCTGCAGCCGCTCGTACTGCCGCAGTTGAGGCACTTGTAGCAGGTGCCGTTGCGAATCATGATCGAGCCGCAGTCAGAGCAGGCCGGCGCGTCCTCCTGGCCCTGGAAACTGATCTTGATCGGGCTGGATTCGATGGTCGTGGGCTTTGCCGGTGTGAGGGGAGCGGCCGGCGCGGCCTCAACCTCGACGATTGGCTCTCGCCGCACGATGCCGATCGCTTCCTGCTGCGTCCCGCTGAGGAATTTTGACGCCAGCCAACGAAAGATGTAGTCGGTGATGGACTTGGCAATCGGGATTTCCGGGTTCTTCGTGAATCCGGAGGGCTCAAAGCGGGTGTGGGCGAACTTCTTGACCAGCACCTCGAGCGGAACCCCGTACTGCAACGCCAGTGAGATGCTCGTCGCGAAAGCATCCATCAGGCCTGAGATCGTGCTGCCTTCCTTGGACATGACCAGGAAGATCTCACCGGGCCTGCCATCCTCGTAGATGCCGACCGTGATGTAGCCCTCATGACCCTGGATATCGAACTTGTGGGTGATCGCCCGGCGCTCGTCGGGCAGCTTGCGGCGCACGGCCCGGGCCGGCTCGCTCGCCGCGACCTCCCTGGTCGAAGGGACCTGAGCCGCGTTGCTCTTCTTGCTGTCGAGCGCCGTGTTCAGCGGCTGGGAACGCTTGGAGCCATCTCGGTAGATGGCGATCGCCTTGAGGCCCATCCGCCAGCCTTCGAGGTAGACCTCCATGATGTCCTCGGCAGTCGCCAGCTCGGGCATGTTGACCGTCTTGGAGATGGCGCCGGAGATGAACGGCTGGGCCGCGGCCATCATCTTGACGTGGCCCATGTAATGGATCGTCCGCGAGCCCTTGGCCGGCTTGAAGGCGCAGTCGAACACCGCCAGGTCATCGGCCCGCAAGTGCGGGGCGCCCTCGATCGTGTCGTTCTCATCGATGTACTGGAGGATCTCGGAGACCTGGGGCTCGGGGTAGCCCAGACGCCGGAGCGCAATCGGTACGGTCTGGTTGACGATCTTCAGCATGCCGCCGCCGACCAGCTTCTTGTACTTGACCAGGGCGATGTCGGGCTCGATCCCGGTGGTGTCACAGTCCATCATGAAGCCGATCGTCCCCGTGGGAGCGATGACGGTCGCCTGCGAGTTGCGGTAGCCATAGAGGTCGCCCAGCTGGCAGGCCTTGTCCCAAGCGTCGTGAGCGGCGCTCAGCAGCGGCAGCGGCACGTGCGCCGGGTTGATGTGGTCGACGGAGCGTCGGTGCTGGTCCATGACGCGCAGCATCGGCTCGCGGTTGATGGCAAAGCCGTTGAATGGTCCCTTCTTCTGGGCGATGCGGGCCGATTGGGCGTAGGCCTCGCCGGTCATCACCGCGGTCAGCGCCGCCGCCACGTCGCGGCCGGCGTCGCTGTCGTAGGGCAGACCCGACGCCATCAGCAGGGCGCCCAGGTTCGCATAGCCGAGCCCAAGCGGCCGGAAGTCCCGGCTGTTCTGCGTGATCGCCTCGGTCGGGTAGCTGGCGTTGTCGACCAGGATCTCCTGGGCGGTGATCAAGATGCGGCAGGCCTCTCGATAGGCCTCGACGTCGAACTCGCCGCGCTCGTCCAGGAACTTCATCAGGTTGATAGAGGCCAGGTTGCAGGAGGTGTTATCGAGGAACATGTACTCCGAGCACGGGTTGGAGGCGTTGATCCGATCGGTGTTCGGGCAGGTGTGCCAGTGGTTGACAGTGGTGTCGTACTGCAGGCCGGGATCGCCGCAGGCCCAGGCAGCGTCGGCCATCATCCGCATCAGGTCGCGAGCCTTGTAGGTGTCCATGATCTGGCCGGTGGTGATGGCGAAGGTGTGCCATTCGCCGTCCTCTTCCACGGCCTTCATGAAGTCGTCTTTGACCCGGACACTGTTGTTGGAGTTCTGGAAGAAGATCGAG
>VBEW01000009.1 GCA_005889225.1 Chloroflexota bacterium
GGTGATAGGGGTCGCGGTCGGCACGACCTTCTTTTTGATGTCGCGAACGAGTCGCGACGTAGGCTTCCTGGCCGATGATCGGGTTGATCCCGGCGGCCTTCGCTTGAACGAATAGCTCGATGGCCCCGTACAGCACCCCGTGATCGGTGAGGGCGATCGCCGGCATCCCGGTCTCCGCCGCCAGGCGGACCATGTCCGAGATCCGGCTGGCGCCGTCCAGCAAGCTGAATTCGGAATGCGTATGGAGGTGAACGAAGCTCATCCGGTCCGCTGGAGCTTGACGACAGCTTCGATGTGATAGGTCTGGGGAAACATGTCGACGAGGGCCACCTCCACTAGGGTATAGCGTCCGGTGGCGCAAAAACGATTGACGTCACGCGCCAGCGTGGATGGGTCGCAGGAGATGTAGACGATCCGTTCGGGGGCCAGCTTCGCCATCGCGTCGACGGCCGCCCCTGCACAGCCGGCGCGCGGCGGGTCGAGCACGAGCACGTCGACCGGTTGCTCGATTTGAGCGGCGCTGTCCTCCACCCGAGCCCGCCGGTATGTGACATTCCCGATGCCGTTTAGCTGCATGTTGATCTGGCCGAGCCGCACGGAGTATGGGCTCTCTTCCACCGCGATGACGTGCATGGCGCGATCGGCGATCCGGGCCGTCAGCATGCCGATGCCGGCATAGGCATCGACCACACGGGCTTTCGCGTCCAGGTCGGCAAAGAGCACGGCCCGCTCGTAGAGCACGGCACGCTGACGCGCGTTCACCTGGACGAACGTCTCGGGCCGCACGCGGAAGTGGCGACCGGCGTCGTCGAGGCCGATGGAATCGTCATTGAGATTGAGCTCCGGCACTCGGGCCGCTGCCCGGGCACCGAACCCGGAGTCCGCCGACCGCGGCGGATAGGGTGCCCAGAGCAGGTCGCTGGTGCCGGGCGCCCAGGTGAACTGCAGTGCCGTGACCCGGGCGGCGCCTGGGACTTCGGCCGCGTGGGCGAACGCCGGCAGCGCCCGCTCGATGGCGTCCACGTGGATCAGGCAGGCGTCGATGGGCAGCGTCTGGTAGGTGTGCTTGCGGTAGAAGCCAAGGCTGACCGCGCCGCCACGTCGCAGCACATGGAACTCGCCGCGCAGGCGGTAACGCCAGGGGTCTTCCATGCCGAGGACATCGATCCGGTCAAGGGAGAAGTCGAGCTCCGCCCGCTGGAGCTGGCGATGCAGCACGTGACGCTTCTGCGTCAGTTGCTCGGCGTAGGCGACGTATTGCAGCTGACACCCACCACAGCCCGCGTTGAAATACGGACAGGGCGGTACGACCCGGGTATCAGAGGGAGCAAGGACGGCGGTCGCCTGGGCGCGCCAGAAATCCCTCCGCCGATGGGTGATGTCGGCCTCGACCGTCTCCCCGGGAATCGCCCCTTCGACAAAGACCACCCGGCCGTCCACCCGTGCCAGCGCCGCCCCGCCGTGGGCGAGCTCGCCAACCGTCAGTTGCACTACTGAATCTTCTCTCGGAGCAGCGCGTCGAGCCGCTGGGGATTGGCCCGGCCCCTGGAGATCTTCATGCCCTGGCCGATCAGGAATTTGAGCGCCTGCTCTTTTCCCGCTCGGAAGTCGGCTACCGACTTTACATTTTCGGCGATGACCTGGTCGACGATCCGGTCCAGCTCGGCGTCGCCGCTGATCTGGGTCGAGCCCCTGGCCGCCTCCAGCGCCGGACCGGGATCCGGGGCGCGATACATGGCCTCGAAGGTCTGCTTTGCCATCTTTCCGGTGATCGCGCCGGAGTCGACCAGCGAGATCAGCTGCTGGAGGTGTCGGGGCTTGATCGACGCGTCGTCGATCTCTTTGCGGTCGATGTTGAGCAGCCGGCTGAAGTCGCCGAGGATCCAGTTGGCCGCCGTCTTGGCCGGAGCGCCGAGGCGAACGGTCTCTTCGAAAAACTCGGCCATCGTTTTGGACGACGTCAGGAGCGCGGCGTCGTACGGCGACAGGCTGAACGCGGTCATGAAGCGCTCGCGCCGGGCCGCCGGAAGCTCCGGCAGGCCGGCCCGGATCTGGGCAACCCACTCGCGACTCACATCCAGCGGTGGCAGATCCGGCTCCGGGAAGTAGCGATAATCCTCGGCATATTCCTTGCTGCGCTGTGAGACCGTCAGGCCACGCGCGTCGTTCCAGCCGCGTGTCTCCTGCGCCAGCCGGCCGCCCGACTCGAGCACCTGGGTCTGCCGCTCAACCTCGTATTCGATGGCGCGATGAATGGCGCGGAACGAGTTCATGTTCTTGACCTCGACTTTCGTACCGAGGCCGGCGCTGCCGGCCGGCCGTAGGGACACGTTTGCGTCGCACCGCAGCTGGCCCGACTCCATGTCGCCATGGTTGACGCCGATGTACTGGAGAATGGCCCGCAAGCGCATCACATATTCGCGCGCCTCGTCGGCGCTGCGCAGGTCGGGCTCGGACACGATCTCCATCAGCGGCACCCCGGCGCGGTTGAAGTTCACGAGGGAAGCCTGCGCCTCGTGAATGGCGCCCTCGTGCAGGAGTTTGCCCGTGTCTTCCTCGAGATGAACGCGGGTGATGCCGCAGCGCCGGGCTTCCCCATTTAGGTCGAACTCGAGGTGTCCGTTGCGGCTGAGCGGCAGGTCGTACTGCGAGATCTGGTAGCCCTTGGGCAGGTCAGGATAGAAGTAATTCTTGCGGTCGAACTTCGAGAACTCGGGAATCTCGCAGTTCAGGGCCAGCGCGGTCCGGATGGTCGCCTCGACGGCCCGCCGGTTGATCACCGGGAGCGAGCCGGGTAGGCCGAGGCAGACCGGGCAGGTGTTGGCATTTGGCGGCGCGGTGAGATAGTCGGTCGAACAGCCGCAGAACATCTTGCTCTGGGTGAGGATCTGGGCGTGCACCTCGAGGCCGACCACGACCTCATAGCGGGTCGCGATAGCACTCACGCCGCCGCCCCCATGAGTGGCGACCGCGCCTTGTGAAACTGGGTGGCCGCTTCAAACGCGTACGCGACCCGCAGCGCCGCCGCCTCGCCGAATCCAGGGGCGATGACCTGCAGACCGATCGGCAGGCCATCGACGAGACCGCAGGGCACCGAGATGCCACAGACGTTGCCCAGGTTCGCCGGGATCGTGATGATGTCGTTCAGGTACATGGCCACCGGGTCCTGGGTCTTGGCACCCAGCTCAAAGGCGGCCGTCGGCGATGTCGCGCCGAGTAGCGCATCGACTTTCTTGAAGGCCTGCTTGAAGTCCTCGATGATCAGGGTGCGGACCTTCTGCGCCTGGAGGTAGTAGGCGTCGTAGTAGCCGGAGCTCAGCGCATACGTGCCGAGCATGATTCGGCGCTTGACCTCGGCGCCGAAGCCCTGCTGGCGGGTCAGCATGTACTCCTCGATGAGGTTGCGGCCGCCGCCGGCTTGGAAGCCGTATCGCGTGCCGTCGTAGCGGGCCAGATTCGAACTCGCCTCCGCCGGTGCGATGATGTAGTAGGCGGGCAGCGCCACATCGCTGTGCGGCAAGCTCACCTCCTCGATCGATGCCCCCTGCTGCTCGAGCAGCCGGATCGCATCACGGATCGACTGCTCGACTGCCGGTTCCATGCCGGCCACGAAGTATTCCTTCGGCACGCCGAGGCGCATGCCTTTCACCCCATCTGTCAGCGTCGCCAGGTAGTCCGGCACCGGCCTCAACGAGCTGGTCGAATCGCTTGGGTCGTGGCCCGCGATCGCCTGGAGCAGCAGCGCGCCGTCGACCACATCGCGGGTCATCGGACCGATTTGATCGAGTGAGGAGGCGAACGCGATCAGCCCGTAACGGCTGACGCGCCCATAGGTCGGCTTGAGGCCCACGATACCGGTCAGCGCCGCCGGCTGGCGGATCGAGCCACCGGTGTCGCTGCCCAGCGCGGCGATCGCCTCGCCGGACGCGACGGCCGCCGCCGATCCGCCACTGGAGCCACCGGGCACACGATCGAGCGACCAGGGGTTGCGGACCGGCCAGTAACCGGAGTTCTCGTTGGAGGACCCCATCGCGAACTCGTCGCAGTTCGTCTTTCCCAGGAACACCGCACCCTCGCCCTCCAGTCGTTCGACCACGGTGGCGCTGTAGGGTGGAGTGAACCCGCGGAGGATCTTCGAGCCCGCCGTCGACACGACGTCCCTCACGCAGAGGACATCCTTCAACGCGATCGGGATCCCGGTCAGTGGCCGAACGTCGCGGTTGGCGCGTAGCCGTTCGTCAGCCGCCTGCGCCTGCCGCAACGCCAGCTCCCGAGTAACCAGCAGGTAGGCCTTGGTAGTGTCACCAACCGCGTCGATCTGGCTGAGGACGGCGTCGGTGAGCTCGACCGATGAGATCTCGCGATCCACGAGCATCTGATGCAAATCGCGGATGGTGCGCTGGTACAGCTTCATTCCTGGATGGCCTTCACCTTGAAGTAGGAGTCCTCACGGCTGGGCGCATTTCGAAGCGCAGCCTCTGCCGGCAGGGACGGCTCGCGGCGGTCCTCGCGCATGACATTGCGCTCCTCGAGTGGGTGCGCCGTGGCCGGGACTTTGGAGGTATCGGCCCGGTTCAGCGCCTCGATGTGATGCAGGATGTTGCGCAGCTGGTCGCGGTAGCGGGTGACCTCTTCCGGCGTAATCCCCAACCGGGCCAGGCGGGCGACGTGCTCGACCTGGCGGGACGAGAGCTCAGACTCAGGCTCGGGCAAGACCTATAGATTATCGATCAGGCGGTGAGTGCGCCGTTCACGCCGGCACGGGCCCGCAGCCATGGACCCAACGGGCCGGCGGCCGCCGGGCGGCTGATGTGAAAGCCCTGCATGAAATCACAACCGTATTCGCGCAGCAGGTCCGCCGTCTTCTCGTCCTCGACGCCCTCGGCGACCACCTGCAACCCCAGGTTGTGGCCGAGGTCCACCGTGGACCGCACGATCGCCGCGCCATCCCAGTTCGTCGCCATGTCCTGCACGAACGACTTGTCGATCTTGATCTCGCGCACCGGGAGACGCCTCAGGTACGTCAGGGACGAGTACCCGGTCCCGAAATCGTCGACCGAGATCTGGACGCCGGTGGCATGCAGCCTCTGCAACGTTTCCTCGGCTTCGGTCGCGATGATGGTTCGTTCCGTGATCTCCAGGCTGAGCTTTTCGGGCGGCACCTGCCAGGTTCGCAGCAGTTCCGCCACCGCATCGGGCAATTCCGCGTCCAGCAGGTTGCGGGCCGAGAGGTTGACGGAGACGCCGATGTCGATGCCCGCCTTTGACCAGGCGTGGACCTGGCCCAGGGCCTCGTTCAGTACCCAGGCCGTCAACGGCTTGATCAGGTCCGTTTGCTCGGCCGAGGGAATGAAGTCGTCGGGAGGCAGCAGGCCGTGATTGGGGTGACCCCAACGCACGAGGGCTTCCACCTTCAACGGATGCCCGTCGCGGGCCGCGACGATCGGCTGGTAGTGAAGTAAGAGCTCAAACTGGTCAATCGCATAGCGCAATTTGCCGATCAACGGCAGACGCCCGTCGTTGTCACCGCCCTCCTGCTCGATCGAGTACACACTGAAGCCGCTGCGCGCACGCTTGGCGGCGTACATCGCGACGTCCGCCCGGCGCATCAGGGCGTCGGCGTCATCGGCGTGCTGCGGAAAGACCGCGATGCCGATGCTGACCTTGATGTTCACCGGCTGGTCGTCGATGGTGAATGGTGCGTCCACGGCCTGGAGGAGCTTTTCCGCGATCACGACGGCGCGCGGCACATCTGTCGCCCCCCAGGGGACGACAGCAAACTCGTCGCCGCCATACCGCGCGATTGTGTCGGCCTTGCGAAGCACGCTTCGCAGCCGCTGACCGACCTGCTGCAGCACCCGATCGCCGGCTTCGTGGCCAAGGGTGTCGTTGACGCTTTTGAAACCGTCCAGGTCAAGGAGCAACACGCCGCATGGTTTCATCTCCCGCTCACCCGCCCGGATCGCCTCCTCGAGCCGCTCCCGCAGGAATGTCCGATTGGGCATCCCGGTCAGCGCATCGTGGAGCGCCCGATATTGCAGCGCCTCGGTCTCAGCCTTGCGGTCGGAGACGTCCCGCAGGCTGCCGACAACCAGCCGCTGGGGACCGAGCCGGCCGAGATTGAACTCCAGGGGGAAGGTCGAGCCGTCCTTGCGTAATCCGGACGTCTCGTGACTCCCGACCGACATCTCGCGCCCGTGCGCCCGGAGGTAGCCGCGGAGTTGTGGCTTGATTTCGGCTCGGTATGGTTCCGCGATCAGCCGCGCGAACTCCTTGCCGATGACCTCGTCGGGAGCGTAGCCAAAGAGACGTTCGGCGGCGGGGTTATAGGACCGGATCAACAGCCGCTCGTCGACGGTCACGATGCCGTCCGCGACATTGTCCAGGATGGCCCGGATCCGGTCGCCACTCTTGCGCAACTCCTCTTCGGCGCGTCGCCGTTCGATGAACTGGCCGATCTGGCTGCCGATCCCGGCCATCACGCGAAGGGCGCCCCGATCGAGCGTCCGGATATCGCTACTGAAGAGCGCGATCACGCCGGTGACCTTGCGCCCGTTAGTCACGGCGAAGGCGAACTTGGTGTGCAAGCCGGCCTTTGCGGCGGCGGCGGCGCGCGGCGAGTCGCGGTCACTGGCGACATCCCGGATCGAGCTCGGTCGGCCGGTCGCCCAGACCCGGCCCGCCAGGCCCACCCCGCGAGCAACCGTCAGCTCGCGATTGGCCTCCTCGTAGAGTGCGAGGTCCTTTCCGGGCCGGTGCCAATCGTATTCCCGCCGGAGCGCCTTCGCGTCGTTATCGACGACCCAGAATTCGCCGACGGACCATCCAAGGGTCTCGCAGATTCCCTGCAATACCTGGGGCGCCGCCTCCGCCCAGCTACCGGCATTGGCGAGCGGGCGAGTCACGGCGAACTGGACGTTGCGCAGCCGCTCGGCAACCCGGCGCTGGCTGATGTCGTTGACGAAGGCGACGAACGCAACCTTCTTGCCGGACCGCGAGGTGGCGGAGACCGAAATCTCGACCGGGAACTCATGGCCGTCTCGATGGATCGCCCACAGCTCGACGGACTTGCCAACGATACGTCCCTCGCCGGTCTCGACGAAGCGTGAGAGTCCGCGTAGGTGCGCCTCGTGATACCGCCCCGGAATGATGGTTCCGGTCAGCGAACGGCCGAGCGCCTCGTCATGTGACCATCCGAAGATTTCCTCGGCCTTTCGGTTCCAGCCGGTGATCACCCCGCCCGCATCAGCGCTAACCACAGCGCTTGGCGAGGTGTCGATGATGACCTGCAGCCGTTGCTGCGACTCCTTCAGCGTCTCCACGACTCGCAGTTGAACCTCAGTCTCCCGGCGGGCGGCCGCGTACAACCCGATGGTTCCCGCGAACAGCGCCGCACAAGGAAGAAACAGCAGGGCGTGCCCCGCGTACCAGAAGCCGTCGTACTGGGAGGGCACGAAGAGGAACACCATGGCCTCGCCGGCGACCAACACCATGCCCATCACGGCGCTGCTCGCGATCCGGCGATCCGGACCGCGACCGCGGCGGTACCCGGCAGCGGCGACCGCGATCACGAGGAATGGCGCCGCTTGAAAAACCGTGTTGAGGTCGGTGAACCGGCCGTCGACGATCAGCGGCGGAAGAACAAACGCGAGGGTGGTCATCGCCGCGATGCCCAGGCCGGCGATACCGCTCGCCGCCGCAATGGTGCGCCCAAGGGATCGACGGGGATAGGCAAGCGGCCTGGTGGGCTGCAGCAGGATCCACGTGAGCACACAGGGCATGCCGACATGACCCAGATGGAACAGGTACGGTGCGGTCTGGCTGGAGACCAGCGGGAAGTGTCCGGGAATGACGCCGGGAAACGTGACCATGTGCGCCAGCCAGACGAGCCCGAGCGCAGCGCTGCCAAACGCGATGGGCAGCAGGCGACCATGTCGCCGGATGATGGCGTCCGTTGAGGACAGCATGAGGACCACCGCCAGGGTCACGACCATCGCCATGTCCAGCGCCGGGACATACCAGGTCAGCGGCAGGGTGCGGTCCGGAAGCAGCGCCGAAAGGACGGCGACCAGCAAAAGGAGGGTCACGCTCAGCAGCGCCAGCAGGCTGCGGCCGCCGATTCTGCGCAGGCGCGCGATGACCCGACCGCCGGGCGGGGCCAGGACCGGCCGAACCGACATGCCGGCAATATGCATGGCGGGGCGCAAAAGAGAAGTTAAGGAGCTGTCACGGTTCGTTGCAAAGTCAGTAGATTCGCGTTGTAGCCTTCACTGACAGTCCAGTGAACTAACAAAGCCCCCTAGCAATCCCAACTGTAGCTGGGCGTTTGAGCGTAAATGAGCGTGAGGCTCACGCTTCCATCGCGGCCGACAATCAGCCCAGATGAAGCCACTATCTAAGCAACTCGAGGATCTGGTCTCCGGTGACATTAGTCACATCAATGAAGTGTCCAGGCTACCCGCCGAGGCCATAGAACGCGCCTGGGGACAATCAGGTCATCCGCGTGTGACAGTTACTGCCCTAGCGGTCCTGCTCGCTGGCCTCAGAAACGGCAACTGGAGTCTGGATGACGCCACGGTTTGGGCATATTTTGTTATGCACGGCGGCTTCAAGGCGACTCATCCATTTAGTCGTTCGGACCTCGATATTGAGTACGACGAGTATGGCCAGGAGTTAATCGCGGAACTGGTCATGCGTCTCGAGAGGTCAAATGATCCTGGCCAAGATCCCCTTACTGCCGCCGACATCGACGAGATGGCCGCCATGGTCGACGCCGGCGGTGACTGATTCGGCGCAGATCTAGGCGGTCTGGCCCTCGAGCGGTCTCGGCCTACCTGGTGATGAGCTCGAGGAAGGCGGCCTCGTCGAGGATCGGGACCTTGAGACGCTGCGCCTTCTGCAGCTTGGAACCCGGGTCAGCGCCGACCACCACGTAGTCCGTCTTTTTCGTGACGGCCGAGCCCACCGTCCCACCAAGCGCCTTGATCCGCTCCTCCGCCTGTCCACGGGTCATCGACGACAACGAGCCGGTCAGAACCAGGGTCTTGCCAGACAGAGGGCCCTCGCGGCGCTCGGGCTTCTTGATCTCGATCCCGGCCTCGAGCAGGCGCTCGATGATCCGGCGAGACTCGGGCCGCTGAAAGTACTCATGGACGTCATCGGCGACCGTCGGACCCACGCCGCCGATCGACCGAAGCTCTTCGACGCTCGCCTGCTGCAGCCGGTCGATCGATCCGAAGTGCTCCGCAAGCAAGCCGGCCATCGTCCAGCCGACGTGGCCGATGCCGAGCGCAACCAGAAAGCGAAGCAGCGTTGTGGGTTTGCTGGCCTCGATCCGGTCGAGCAGGTTTTGCGCCGACCTGTCCGCAAAGCCCTCGAGGGACAGCAGGTCCTCCTTCGTCAGGCGATAGAGGTCGGCCGGGTCTTTGACCAGCTTCCGGTCGATCAATTGCTGCAGGGTGGCGTAGCCCAAACCCTCGATGTCGAGGGCGCCGACGAAGTGCCGCAAGTGCTCCAGCACCTGGGCTGGACAGGTTGGATTTATGCAGCGGGTCGCCGCCTCACCGGGCTCGCGCACCAGGTCGGTCCCGCACTCGGGACATTTCTTCGGCATGTGCCAGGGCCGGCTCGACGCGGGCCGCTTCTCTTTCAGGACGCGGACGACTTCGGGAATAACGTCGCCGGCGCGTTGGATGATGACGTGGTCCCTCGGCCGCACGTCTTTGCGTGCCACTTCGTCCTCGTTGTGCAGCGTCGCCCGGCCGACCGTGACCCCGCCGATCTGGACCGGCGCCAGCCAGGCTACCGGGGTGATCGCGCCGGTGCGGCCGACGTAGACCTTGATGTCCTCCACGATGGTCTCGGCCTGCTCGGGTGGGAACTTGAAGGCCAGCGCCCAGCGCGGGCTGCGCGAGACGAAGCCGAGCTCGTCCTGCTGGGCCAGGTCATTGACCTTGATCACGATGCCGTCGATTTCGTAGTCCAGGTCGTGGCGCCTTTCTTGCCATTCGTCGAGAAAGGCGATCACGGCATCGATATCGGCGTGGAGCCGGCGGTTCTCGTTGACATGGAAGCCCATCTCCGCCAGTCGGATCAGGATCTGGGCCTGGCTTCTGGCGCCTCCGGGTGGGTCGAGTGCGTACATGAACGTATCGAGGCGACGCCGGGCGGTGATGCGCGGGTCGAGCTGCCGCACCGCTCCGGCGGCGGCATTGCGCGGGTTCGCGAAGAGCGGCTTGCCCTCGGCCGCGAGCTCGGTGTTCAGGCGTTGAAAGCTGCGCTTCGGCATGAACACCTCGCCCCGAACCTCGAACGCCGTTGGGAACTCCGGCGGGATCGTCACCGACAGCGGAACGCTGGGTATGGTCTTGACGTTGGGTGTGACGTCTTCGCCGACATATCCGTCGCCCCGGGTCGCACCGATTCGGTAGCGGCCGTCCTCATAGAGAAGGCTGATGGCCAGGCCATCGATCTTCAGCTCGGTGACGTATTCGAGCTTGACGTGTCCCAGCGTTCGGCGCACCCGCTGGTCGAATTCGCGAACCTCCTCGCGCTCGAAGGCGTTGGCCAGGCTCAGCATCGGCGTGCGGTGGGTGACCTTGGCGAAGGCGTCGGAGGGAGGACCCCCGACTCGCTGCGTCGGCGAGTCCGGCGTGACCAGCTCCGGATACTGTGTCTCCAACTCGACCAGCTCGCGGAAGAGCGCGTCGTACTCCGCGTCAGTGATCTCCGGATGGTCGAGCACGTAGTACTGTCGGTTCGCCCGATCGATCAGGTCACGCAGCTCGAGGACGCGCGCTTGCGCCTCGTCGATCTTCTTGACGGCGGTGCTCACACCTTGACGATCGGGGCCAGGCTGACCGCCAGGATCTTCATGCCGACCCTGTCGAACTTGACGATGATTTCTTCGTCTGTCCTGGTCATGGTGCTCTTGAGCACACTGCCCCGCCCCCAGGCGCGATGCTCCACCTGGTCGCCCGGTGCGAACCGCTGGACCAGCTCGACGGGCGCGGCGGGCCTGGCGGCCTCGACAAGGCGGGCGGGCGCCATGCTGGGGTCGGGGATGCCGGCCGGCAACCCCGCGGAGCCGTCAACGAGGTCGCGGGGGATGTCCTTGAGGAAGCGTGAGGGCAGGTTCAGGTTGGCGCTGCCCCACAGGTGGCGGCGGAACGCATGAAACAGATACAGCCGATCCTTCGCCCGCGTCATTCCGACGTACGCAAGCCGGCGTTCTTCCTCCAGGCCGGCCGCCGAATCCAGACTCCGGCTGTGCGGGAAGAGGCCTTCCTCCATGCCGAGCATGAAGACAACCGGGAACTCGAGCCCCTTGACCATGTGCAGCGTGATCAGCGTCATGCCCTGCGCTCGGTCGTCCATGGTGTCGACGTCGCTCATCAGCGCCACGTCCTCGAGGAAGGCTTGCAGGCCCTCGCCCGGCGGCAGCCCGTCGTACTCTGACGCCAGGCCTCGCAGCTCGAGCACATTCGCCCAGCGTTCCTCGCCTTCGGCGCTGCCTTCCTTGACGTAGCGCTCGTAGGCGCTGCGCAACAGCAGCAGATCGATCACCTCTACCAGTCGTCGCTCCAGGCTGGCCGCGCGCACCTCGTTGATGAGATCACGGAAGTCGGCGAGCGCAAGCTTCGCCGCCGACGTCAGATCCATCTCGTCGAGGCGGCTCAGCGAATCCCATGCCGACATACCGTGCGCGTCGGCCCAGTAGCCCAGCTGGGCGAGCGATTTTTCACCCAGCTTGCGCCGGGGAACGTTGATGACGCGGGAAAAGCTCAGCGTCTCCTGTGGATTGGCGACCAGCCGGAGATACGCGAGCACGTCCTTGACTTCCCGGCGCTCGTAGAAGCGCAGCCCCCCAATCAGCCGGTAGGGGACGCCGCGCCGGAGCAACACTTCCTCGAGGGCGCGCGACTGCGCATTGGTGCGATACAGGATCGCGATGTCGCCGAGCCGGTGGTCGCCTTCAGCGACCAGCCTCAGCGCCTCTCGCGCGACTGCCTGCGCCTCCTCCTGCTCGTCATAGGTCTGCGCTACCACCACCTTGGGCCCGCCCGGACGGTCGGTCCAGAGCCGCTTTTCGGCGCGGTTCGGATTCGCCTTGATCACGTGATAGGCGGCATCGAGGATGACCTGGGTCGATCGATAGTTTTGCTCGAGCTTGACGATCTGCGCGTCCGGGTAGTCGTGCTCAAACGAAAGGATGTTCCGCACGTCGGCGCCACGGAACATGTAGATGCTCTGATCGTCATCGCCCACCACGCACAGGTTGCGGTGCTTGCTGGCGAGGTGCCGCACCATCAGGTACTGGGCCCGGTTCGTGTCCTGGTACTCGTCGACCATGATGTATTTGAACCGCTTCTGATATTTCTCGAGCACCTCCGGGTGGCGATCGAACAGCCAGACCGCCCGCATCAGGAGATCGTCGAAATCGAGCGCGTTGTTCTGCTCGAGAAATGCGTCGTAGCGCAACCGGATCTGCGCCGCCAGCTCCTCGTTATGGGTGCCGGCGGCCCTGGCCTGATCCTCGGCGCTGATGACCTCGTCCTTGGCGCGCGAGATCAGGGCCACCATGCCGCCGGGTGGATAGCGCTTCTCATCGAGCCGCAGCTCGTTCATCACACGCTTGACGACGGACAGCCGGTCCGCCTCGTCGTAGATCACGAAGTGGCGATCGATCCCGTCGGCGCTGCCGTCGCGACGCAGGATGCGGACGCCGATCGCGTGGAAGGTCCCCATCCAGATCGCGCCCGCGGTCAGATTCAGGAGATGCTCGACCCGGCCGCGCATCTCGCGCGCCGCCTTGTTGGTAAAGGTGACCGCCAGAATTTCGCCGGGCTCGGCGCGACCCTGCCGGATCAGCCAGGCGATCCGGTGAGTCAAGACTCGCGTCTTTCCGCTGCCGGCGCCGGCAAAGATGAGCAGCGGGCCATCATCGGCGGTGACGGCTGCCCGCTGCGGAGGATTCAATCCGGCTAAGAGATCGACGCCGCGTTCCGCGGCTGGGGAGGACGTGGCCAAACCAAAGGCAAGTTTACTTGCGGGGGTTCGGGCTGGCCGCCTCCGCGTGAACCGGAGACCTAGTGCCGGCGGCCGCGGCCGCGCATCCGCCCGGCGGCCATATCGTCCATGTCGTCGTCGTCATCATTCGCGCGCGGCCTGTTGGCCGACTTCAGCGATTGCGAGAAGGCGCTGAAGAACTGATCGCGGAGCTCCATGGTCGAGACCTCGAACGCATCCTTGAGCGTCCAGTGATCATCGGGCGAGTACTTGCGTTCGCAGGCCCACAGGAGAAACGTGATGAGCTGCACCTTGATGGCCGCCTTGAGTTTGGAGTCGCGCTTGGCTCCGCCCTTGGCGCCGGGCGCGGCGTTGCCCTTGCCCTTGCCCTTTCCCTTAACAGGCGCGACCGGGAGCGCCGTAACCGTGCCCTCGGCGGTGCGAACGCCCCATGCGGGGCCGGCGGGCGCTGGGCGGACCGGCGGCGCCTGAGCCACCAGGCTCGCTCGTAGCGCGGCCAGATCGTCCTGGGCCGGTGCCGGCCTCGGCGGCTCGGCAACCCCTGGCGGACCTGGCGCCGCAGCCGGTGGCTGATAGGTCGGGAGGGGCTCGCGCTTCTTGGGGAACGGCATCGGTGGCACCGAAAAGCTCTGGGGTGTCACGGGCCGGGCCGGCCGGGCGGCCGGCGCCTGTGGCGGCACCGCCTGGGGTGGCATGGCCTGCGGTGGGATGCCCTGGGGAGACATCCCCGGTGGGTAGGGCTGTGGTGGATACGGTTGAGGCGGGTACGGCTGCCCCGGAGCCGGCTGCCCGGGGTAGGGCGCACCCGGATACGGGGCGCCCGGGTATCCCTGCTGCTGGGGGTAACCCGTGCCCCAGGCGGGCGCCGGCGGCATGCCCGGCTGGCCAGCGGGTGGCCAGCCCTGCGGGGGTGCCGCCGGGTACTGGCCGGGCGGCGCCGGCGGCTGCCAGGTGGGCATCTGGCCGGGCACCGGCGGGCGATACGGCTGGTTTACCGGCGCGATCGGCCGCTGCTGGTCGGGCGGAATGTACGGGGCCGAGGGTCCCTGGAGAACCGCCTGGCTACGCCGCAGCAGCTCCAGCAGCCGGCCCTTGTCGATGTAGAGGTTACCGGCCAGACCCGGGTTCTGGCCGGGCGTGAAGGAAAACTCGCCACTCTGGAACTCCCAGAGCAGGTCGAAGGCCTGGCGAGCTCCCCGGACGCGCCCGCCGCTGGCATGCGTCAAGGCGCCGGCCTGGAAGGCGTAGACCCAGTTGCCGCGAGGCTCACGCAATTCGAGCACGCCGGACTGGCCGCCGTTGACCACCTGGTCGAGCAGGCCGAGCAAGCCGAATCGGTCGATCGGACTGAAGGCTGGCGCCTTGGGCGTGCCGCCGCCCTGGTCCCCTTTTCCCTTCTTGAAGAGCGTCATGCGCCCACCACTATATGACCGGGTGTCCAATTGCCACCCAAAGAACCCGTCACGCTTCTGTAACCGGGCGAAGGGCGCCGACCTTGCCCGTGTCGCGGTCCTCGCTACAACGTGTTACCGGCCAGCAGCAGCGCTCGCACCTCGTCGTCGGTGACCTGTGGCCATTCCTCGAAGAAGTTGCCCACGGCGTAGAAGGGCTCCGGCGTCGCCAGACAGACGAACTCATCGACCTGCGGGGCCAGCCATTCCGCCGTATCCGGCGGAGCGACCGGCACGGCCAGCACCACCCGCCGGGCGCCGCGCCGGCGCACCGTCTCGACGCCGGCTTGCGCGGTATATCCGGTAGCAACCCCGTCGTCCGTCAGGATCACCGTGCGTCCGTCGAGGGGCGGAAGCATCCCCGCGCCCAGCGCCGAAAGCCAGGCGCGGAGTTCAGCACGCTGGCGTTCGGCGGCGCGCGCGAGGTCGTCGTCGGTCAGGCCAATGTGCCGGCTGAGCTTGCGATCGAACACCAGCACGCCGTCGTCATCGACCGCCCCGATCGCCAGCTCCGCGTTGCCGGGCGCGCCGAGCTTGCGCACTGGACAGATCGAGAGCGGCAGGTGCAGCGCGACCGCGATGGCTTTGGCCACCACCACTCCGCCCCGAGGAATGCCGAGGACGACGGTGTCCGGTGCATCGCGATTGCGCTGCAGCGCGGCCGCCAGCCGTTCACCGGCATCCAGCCGATCACGAAAAATCACCCAACCTACAATAGGTCGATGCCGAGTAGCGCGGCCAGCATGCCGGGGATTGGCGACCAGGCACCGGACTTCAGCCTGCCCGGCACGCCGGACGGCGATCCGGTTGCGCTGTCATCATTTCGCGGAAGCAAGCATGTCCTGATCTGCTTCTACGTCTACGACTTCAGTCCGGGTTGAACGAATGAGCTCACCTCCTTGCGAGGTGATCACGAAGTGTTCGTCAAGGGGGAAACCCAGGTGCTCGCCATCAGCGTCGACCATATCTGGGCACACAAGGCGTACGCCAAAAGTCTGGGGGACCTGCCCTTCCCGCTGCTCGCTGACTGGGACAAGGCCGTCGCTCGCCGCTATGGCGTCCTCATCGAAGAGCGCGGGGTGGCGCAGCGTTCGCTGTTCCTCATCGACTACCGCGGCTATGTCCGCTGGCGGAATCCGCACTACGACTGGCGCAGCCAGGAGCAGTACGCCGCGATGACGGAGGCGATGCTGGCCCTGCCGATGATCCCGCGGGCGAAAGCCGCTCGCCCGGAGGGAGGCACAGAAATAAAGAAAGCCAGCCCGTAGGCTGGCTCCCGTTGGTTTTGCGCCCGTTACTTCTTGCCGTTGGCGACGACGGCAAGGATGTCCTTCTCGGACACGATCAGGTACTCGGTCTCGTCGAGCTTGATCTCGCTGCCGGCGTACTTCGCATAGACGACGCGGTCGCCGACCTTCACGTCGAGCGGCTCGCGCTTCCCGGTCGCCTCGATGAAGCGGCCGTTCCCGACGGCTTCGACCATGCCCTCCTGGGGCTTCTCCTTGGCGGTGTCGGGCAGCACGATGCCGCTCTTGGTCCGCTCCTCACGCTCCACGGGCTTGATCACGACCCGATCTCCCAATGGCCTCAAGTTCATACGCGATCCTCCTTGCTGGTGGTGATTAGCACTCAGTGAGTCCGAGTGCTAATGATACCTGATGCCCGGGTAAGGTTCAAGGGCGGTGGCCCGGCGCCGGCCGGGCCTATGGTCGGACGTCTGCTTCTAGTCGCCCAGCCGGCTATAGCCCGAGGCGGCCCAGAACTGCTGGGCGATCACTGCGTAGCCTGCGTCGCTGGCGTGAACATCGTGGAGCGCCGTACAGAAAAGCGTGAGGGCGCAGAGGGTTGCTGGTTGCGGCTGCGCCAGGTTGATCGGGGTGAACGCATCGGCCACCCGGGCGCCGTGTGCGGCGGCCGCGATCGTAATCGCGTGGTTGAGCGCGCCAGTAATGGCAATGCTCTGTGGCGCGACGGCGGCATACGGATCGTAGTAGGCCATCACGATGATCTCGGCGTTCGGAGCCGCGGCGCGAAGCTCGCCAAGCGCTCGGTCGAGATTGGCGGCGACCTGCGACAGTGCCGTCGGAATGCAATTCGGATCCGGGCTCTGCAGACACGGGGTTGTGTCGTTGGCGCCATTGTCGAGCGTGATCGGGCTCACCTGTCCACGGTGAGCGCGCAGAAAGGCAAGGGCGGCGGCCGCCTGAGACCCTGAGTAGCCCACATGAAGCGGAAAGGTGGCTTGATACGCGCACCCGGTGAAGTAGCTCGCCGTCGTCTCGCCGGGACAGCCGTAGTTCACGGTCTGAATGCCGGGCCGGACGGTGCGGAGCCTGGCGGCGAGGTCGTCGACGTATCCCGTGTCAAAACTCGTCGCGTCGATGTTGGGAAACTCTGCCAGGAACTTTGCGTACTGGTAGCCATAGGCCAGCGAATCTCCAAGCGCGAGGTAGTAGTGCTTCGGTGGATTGAAGTGCTCCGATGAGGCGCTCGCCGACGTGGTGCCGAGAAGCAGACCGACGGTCGCAGCGATGGTGGCAACAGGGCGTAACCGCATGATTCCCTCCTCCCTTGTGGGCTCGACGGACGCAATGGCACCAGAACGCCAGCGTCGACGCCTAGGTTACGCGAATCCGAGGCTGGGGTCGGCATCGAAGGGCACCGGATCCGGGCCTCGCCCATCCCACTCGATCAGCGCTGCCGCGCCGATCATCGCCGCATTGTCGGTGCAGAGTTCCGGCGCCGGAATCACCAGATGCGCTCGCGACGCGAGTCGTTGCTGCGCCGCCTCGCGCAGGCGCCGGTTGCGTGCGACGCCGCCGCCGATCACGATCGTCGGTGCCAGCTGTTGAGCCTGAGCCGCCTCGACGCGCTGCAGCAGCGCATCGACGATCGCTTCCTGGTAGCTGGCCGCCAGATCGGCGCGCTCCTGCTCGGACAGCGCCTTGCGCTTTCGCACCTCGTACAGCAGCGCCGTCTTGACACCGCTGAAGCTGAAGTCCAGGCCGGGTGCGCGCGGCCGTGGAAAGGCGATCGCGCGGGGATCGCCCGCCGCCGCCAGCCTGTCGATCGCCGGACCACCGGGGAATGGCAGGCCCAGGATGCGCGCGCCCTTGTCGAAGGCCTCGCCCGCGGCGTCGTCGCGGGTCCGCCCGATCACGCCGATGCTGCCGTCCTCTTGCCAGCGGATCAGGTCACTGTGCCCGCCCGATACCACCAACCCGAGCAGCGGTGGATGGAGGTCGGGCTCTTCGAGCTGGGCGGCGAAGACGTGAGCCGCCAGGTGACTGACGCCCACGACCGGCAGCTTGCGCGCCCAGCCAATCGCCTGGGCGACGTTGACCCCGACCAGCAGACAGCCGACCAGGCCGGGGCCGCGGGTCACCGCGACGCCATCGACCTGCTCCCAACGTGTTGCGGCAGTCTCCAGCGCGCGTTCGATGACCGGGATGAGCGTCTGCAGGTGCGCGCGCGCGGCAATCTCCGGGACCACGCCGCCGAACGGTGCGTGGAGCTCATCCTGCGACCGGATGACATTCGACAGCATCCGCGGCCCAGTCGCCACAACGGCCGCGGCCGTTTCATCGCAGGAGGTCTCGATCGCCAGGAGGCGCCGGTCCGTGGCGGCTACTGCGGCGTGCTGTTATCCAGCCCTTCGAAGTCGAGCGTTTGCAGGATGTCCTTGAACCGCTTTTTGAAGCTCGGAGCCTGGATCGAGTCCGACCACATCACAATCGCGTCCTCGTTGTTGTCCGTGTAGTAGCCGCGACGGCGGCCGATCACCTTGAAACCGAACTTTTCATACAGCCGGACGGCGACGTCGTTCGACGGCCGGACCTCGAGCGTGAGCCAGCGCGACCCGAGATGATAGGCGCGCTGGATCAGCGCAGCCATCAGCGCGTGCCCGTATCCCTTCCCCTGCTGGTTCGCGCGGACGCCGACGGTGGTGATGTGGGCTTCGTCGCTCATCTTCCACAGCCCGGCGTAGCCGACGATCTCGTCGTCGCGGCGCAGCACGAGGTAATAGGCGGACCGATTGTGGTGCAGCTCGCGGTAATAGGCGTTGCGCGGCCAGGGGGTGGGGAAGATTTCGCGCTCGATCGCCTGCACTTCGGGGATGTCATCCTCGCGCATGGCGTCCACGAGCACTCGGGACTTAAGTTGCATCATCATGGGGCCTTCCTTCGTCGCTCCTCGGCGGCCGCGGGCTGAACGTAGAGCGCCTGCACCTCATCATATCGCAGTGGTTTTTGGGATTCGAAGGTCCAAATGGCGGAATCGAGGAGCGCCGCGCTCAGCGGCCGGCGTTCCGCGAGCGGAA
>VBEW01000173.1 GCA_005889225.1 Chloroflexota bacterium
CTGCCTGGTAGGCATCCCAGAACGCTCGCTCGCGCACATCCGACGCGGTGAACTTCCAGTTCTTCGACGGCTGGTCGATGCGCGAAACGAACCGCTCCCGCTGCGCCTCCCTGGAGAGATTGAGGAACAGCTTGACGATGCGGACACCGTTGTCCGAGAGGTAGCGCTCGTAGTTGTTGATCTCGCGGAACCGTCGCTGCCAGATCCCATCACCCGCACCTTCCTGCCCAGCCGCTCCATCAGGGAGCTTCTGCGTCTTGAGCAGCTGCGGATGGACGCGGACCACCAGCACCTCTTCGTAATACGACCGGTTGAAAATGCCGATGCGCCCGCGAGCCGGAATCTTTGCCTGGTAGCGCCACAGGTAGTCGTGGGCCAGCTCGTCGGCGGACGGGACTTTGAACCCGCTGACGTCGACGCCTTGCGGGTTCACGCCGCTCATCACGTGACGGATGGTGCCGTCCTTTCCGGCGGCGTCCATCGCCTGCAAGATAACGAGTACGGCATGGGTGCTCTGCGCCGCCAGCCGCGCCTGGTAATCGGCGAGCAGCGTGATCCCGGCCTCGAGGATTTGCTGGGCCCCCGCCCCATCCTCGCGGTTATAACCCCCCGTCGAGGTGGGATCGAAGTCGTCCGGGAGCCGGACCTTCCCGCCGGGGGGCACCAGGAACGGCTTCACAAATTTCCTAATCCGCTTCGGGCTCAGGTCGGGCTTCGATTTGATCTTGATCGGCATCTCAGGCCACTGGCGCCAGCGTGGCTCGCGAGACGGCAATCTGGTCTTCGACCCGAGCCACGATCTCGCTGATGCCCGAATCCCGATCCAGCCGATCGTTGAGCGTGATCGCCGCATTGATCAGCGCCAGGTGCGTAAACGCCTGGGGAAAATTGCCGAGTTGCTCCCCGGTCAGGCCGATCTCCTCGGCGAACAGCCCGACATGGTTGGCGTAGGTCAGCATCTTCTCGAAGGTGAGGCGCGCTTCCTCGATGTAGCCCGAGCGCGCCAGGGCGTCGACGTACCAGAAGGTGCAGAGTGAGAACGTCCCCTCCGAGCCCGCCAACCCATCGGGCGAAGCGCTCGGGTTGTAGCGGTATACCAGGCTGTCGGAGACCAGCTCACGCCGCATAGCTCGCAGGGTTTCGATCCAGCGCGCGTCCGAGGGAACGACGAAATTCACCCGCGGCATGTGCAGCAGCGACGCATCGAGGACGTCGCTGCCGTAGTACTGCGAGTAGGCACGCACGCGTGGATTCCAGCCTTTGTCGCTGATTTGCTGATAGATCGCGTCGCGAGCCCCAGCAAGCCGATTGACGTCTGCCGGCTTGCCGTCCTCGTTCGCCATCCGGATCGCGCGGTCGAGTGCGACCCACGACATCAGCCGCCCGTAGACGAAGGGCCGGCGCCCGCCGCGGGTCTCCCAGATGCCCTCTTCGGGCTGGTCCCAGTGCTCGATCAGCCAGTCGAAGACCCGCAATAACGAGCGCCACCCTTCGTAGCCGGCTTTCAGCTCCTTCCGCTGCGCGATGTACAGGGCATCCACCATCTCGCCATAAATGTCCAGCTGCAGCTGGTCACCGGCACCGTTGCCAATCCGGACCGGGCGCGAGCCGCGATACCCTTCGAGGTGAGGCAGCGATTCTTCAGTCAGATCGGAGGAGCCGTCGATCCGGTACATGATCTTCAGAGGTCCGGATGGCCCCTCGCCGCCTTCGGTCAGGCGCCGGTAGAGCCAGACCATGAAGGCCGACGCCTCGTCGACGAAGCCGAGGTTGAGCAGGGCTTCGACCGAGAACGCCGCGTCGCGTATCCAGGTAAACCGGTAATCCCAGTTCCGCTCTCCCCCGACCTGTTCGGGCAAGGCCGCGGTGGGCGCCGCAACCAACCCGCCGGTCGGCGCATAGGTCATCAACTTGAGGGTGATAGCCGAGCGGGTGACCATCTCTCGCCAGCGGCCGCTGTAGGTCGAGCGCTTCACCCAAGAGTGCCAGAAGTCGGTGGACTCCTGGAGCAATTGCTCCACCTCACCAATTCCCGGTCGGTGCAACTCCTGGGTCGGCGCCGAGTCGAGCATGACGAATGCGCCCTGGCCGGCTCTCAGGGTCTGCTCGCCGCGGATGTCGTTGCCGGCTGTGGTCAGGGGGAAATCGCTGACCAGCGCCAGCTGCTGGTCATTGCTGCGAAAAACGGCCTCCGAATCCCTCAGCTGCAGATCGTGGTCCCGGCGCGCGTAGTCAAAGCGCGGTTCGCATTCCAGGAGGAATCGGAGTTGCCCGCGCACCACCCGGATCAGGCGCGCGATGCGATGACGCGGCGTCGGGGTGTTGCGCTGGACCAACGGCATGAAATCGATGACCTCACCGACGCCATCGGGCGTCATGAAGCGAGTCACGAGGTTCGCCGTGTCGGGCAGGTATATCTGCCTGGTCTTGTATCCGGTTCCGATTGGAGCGATACGGCAGCGGCCTCCCTTGTCCGCGTCGAGGAGCGCAGCGAAAACGCTCGGGGAATCGAAGCGAGGGGCGCAGAACCAGTCGATCGTTCCGTCCCTGGCGACCAGGGCCGCGGTTTGAAAGTCGCCGATGAGTCCGTGGTCGGCAATCTCCGGGTACTTTGTGCTCACCATGCGGCTTAGCGTCCTACAACGTTGCCGCACCGACGAGTGTCGAAGGGCCTAAGTTCGAAGGACTTCGATGATCGAAGAGCTAGGCCGCTTGGACCCGGCATCATGTACAGCCGGCCTTGGCCTCGGCCTCCTCGATGAAGGCGATCAAGTCGTTGTTGGGGAGACCGGTGGCCCGTTGGTGCGCCTCGCTCGTACGTTTGGCCGTGGTCAGCAGCCGCTCCAGGGCCGGGCAGTCCTTGGTCGCTACCGCGTCGGCGATCCTCGCGCGCAGTGTCGGCTCGTAGGTCGCCCAGCGAACCGCCAGGGCGTTGGCGCAGCTCACGAGCGTGACGGCCGCGACCGCGAGAGCGCCGGCTCGGATCGTGATCAGCACCTTAGGTGCCCCCCAGGGCGGGGACAGCAATGCCAAGCAACATGAAGAGGACGGTTAGAACCAGCAAGATCCCGAGCAGCGGGCCAACGAAGCGTAGGTACCGGTCATAGCGGACCTTCCCGAGGGCCAGCCCGCCCATGATGATGGCCGAGGTCGGCGTGAAGAGGTTCACCCAACCGGATGCGGACTGATAGGCGGTGACCACCATCGCCCGGCTGACGGACGCGAAGTCACCCAGTGGGGCAAGAATCGGCATTGCCAGCGTTGCGTGACCTGATGACGACGGCACCAGGAATGCCAGCGGAATGTTGATGAAGTACATGACGACGGCGAACACCCCAGCCGACAGTCCGGTGACGAGCGACTCGAGCGAATGGAGCACCGAATCCGTGATGTAGGCGTTGTTCATGATCACTGTGACGCCGCGGGCGACGGCGATGATCAGCGCGGCGCCAATGAAGTCGCCGGCACCGGCAATGATTCCACTCACCGTCCCCTCCTCGCCAAGGCGTCCAACCAGGCCGACGATCACCGCAGCCACGATGAACAGTGCTGCGAGCTCCGGGAAATACCAACCCAGCGTGATCCCCTCCAGGGACGAACTGAAATCGCTCCATGGGATGACGGAGAAAATCATCAGCCCAAAGGTCAGGCCGACAATCCAGAGGACGACTCGCTGCCTGGCCGTCAACGGAGCGGCGCTGGCCGCCGGCGCAGCGACGGAGACATCCTCGAGTGACCCCGGCACCAGCGACTTGGTTGGATAGGCGTGAACCTTGCGGGCGTAGCGCAGCACATAGATGACACTCACGGCGGTGAGCACCAGGTACATCAAGATCCGCAGCGCGATGCCGTTCCCAAGGGCCACGTCACCGCCCGCCGAGGCGACACCTGTGGCGAAGGGGTTGACGGTCGAGGCGAGCGTGCCAACGCCGGCGCCGACCATGATGAGGCTCACACCCACCATCCGGTCGTAGCCGATCCCGACGATGACCGGCACGACAATCGCATAAAAGCCGAGGGTCTCCTCGGCCATACCATAGGTCGTGCCGCCGATGGAAAAGATCACCATCAGGATGCCGATTAAGAGCAAGCCACGGGTACGGAAGCGCTGCGTGATGCGGCTGACGCCGGCATCGAGAGCGCCGGTCCGGATAGTCACCGTGATGAAGGCGCCGATCGCGAGGACGAAGAAGAAGACCGCGGCGGCACCGGCCAGATCACCGGCGTTGTAGGGACCGGTGTCCGCCGGCGGCGTGACGATCTCCGCAGCAATGGGCTGGCCGCTGCTCGTGGCCCCGCAGGTTTGCTGTCCAGCCTTGGCGATATCTGCTGGTGGATTGGGAATCGGCTCGGACGGCGCGCGAATACCGTACAGCCCGTTGACGGGGGACAACCAGAGGTCGTACAGCCGATTGGCAATGTTGAGGTCGACAGTGGTGTTCGCAAAGGTGCCCGGAATCGGTTTAGGGGTTCCTCCGTCGCAGCTGACATACGCGTACGAGCCCGGCTTGATGATGAAGGTGAGGGCCCACACCAGCACCAGGACCAGGAACAGGATGGTGAAGGCGGTCGGGAACTTGAAGCCGCGCTTCGGCTTGTCGGGTGCCTGGGTCGCCGGTGGTGCGGGAGTCTTGGTCGCCACGAGCGTGCCGGCTAGAGGCCGTCTCGCTGCAGCGGGCACGTCATGCAGTGACCACCGCCGCGGCCCTTGCCCAGCTCGAAGCCCGGAATTGGAATCACGTCGATGCCGGCCTCCCGCATCTTGGAGATCGTGAAGGTGTTGCGCTCGTAACTGACGACCACGCCGGGTGCGAGGGCTACCGTGTTGTTGGCGTCGTCCCACTGCTCTCGCTCGGCCTGGTATCGATCGCCCCCGGTATTCACCACCCTCAGCTGCTTGAGCCCGAGCGCGTCGCGGACGGCTTCCAGGAAGTCCTTTTCGACCGTGACATGGAATCGTCCCGCATGATTCCCGGGCCGCAAACTGATCGCGCGAATGCTCTCGACCACTGCCGGAAAGGCCGTGACCGTGTCACGGTCGAGCATGGTGAAAACGGTGTCGAGATGCATGTGGGCGCGGTCTTTGCTCATCAAGGCCACGATGACCCGCTCGGCCGCCCCCCGGCTGAAGAGTGCGCCGGCGATTTCCTCGATCATCCGTGCCGTGGTTCGCTCGCTGAAGCCAGCGAGCACCGTGCCATTGCCAATCGGCATGACGTCACCGCCCTCCAGCGATGCCGGGCCGAAGAGGTCGAGGCTGAGTGGGCCACCGTCTCGGGCCAGGTGCGGGTACCAGAGTTCCCAGTCGGCATCGATGAACATGGGGTGGTAGCGGTAGATGGCCAACAGGTTTAGCGATTCCCGGCGGCGCGCCGACCAGAACATGGGGTTGACGGTGACGCCGCCGAAGAGCCAGGCGGACGAATCGCGGGTGAAGAGCTGGTTTGGAAGCGGTGGCAAGACGAAGAGGTTGTCATCATCGTTGCCGGCGGCGATCAGGGAAAAGGACTTCAGCCGACGCCAGTCGGGATCAAGCTCACCAATCGTCAAGCCGCCGATCAGGTAGGTCGCAAGCCGGTCCGGGCTCAGGGCGCCGAGCATGATGCGGATCTCCTCGGCCAGCGCCCCGCCGACCGTCACCTGGTTCGCCACCGCGTGGATGACCTGATTGCGCGCCGCCTCGCTGCCCTGAAGCGCCTCGACGAGCAAGTCGCGGACGTAGTACACGTCAACACCGCGGTCGCGCATCACCTTGACGAACTGATCGTGTTCCCATTGCGCCCGCTCCACCCATAAGACGTCGTCGAAAAGCAGCTCATCGTGATTGGCAGGCGTTAGACGCTTGAGGCTCAGCTCGGGACGATGCACAAGGACTTTTCGCAGGGTTCCGACTTCGGAAAAGACACCGAATGGGCCAGCCGCCGTGGCCGGCCTCTCGCGTTCGCGAACAGCAATTGAACTCATTTCTCCTGACACTCCTACTTGATGTCGCCGGCGGCTGCCGGGTCGGGCTGGTCGACCGCCGCACGCATGACCTGGGTCCCCTTCTTGCCGGCGACGATTTCCGCGATATCGCCCAGCCCCCCGATAGCGGCCCGTTTGCCGGTTATCCGCGCGAAGCGCATCGCCGCATCGACCTTGGGGCCCATGGAGCCTTCGGCGAAGTCGTGCTCCGACAGTTCCTCGGGCGTAATCGTGAGCAACTGGCGCTGCCGCGGTGTGCCCCAGTCGACGAAGACCCCCGCGACATCGGTCGCCATCACAAGAAGGTCGGCACCAAGATCCTCCGCGAGCAGTTCGCTCGCCAGGTCTTTGTCGATGACGGCCTCGACCCCGACCATCCTGCGCCCGTTGCCCGGTTCCGAGGTCGTCGGAATGCCACCCCCGCCAGCGCAGATGACCAGGACGTGACGATCCAGGAGATAACGGATCGGTTCGATCTCGACGATCCGTTGAGGCCGCGGCGATGGCACGACTCGCCGCCAATGGGCACTGTCTTGCTTGAACACCCATCCTTTCCCGCCGGCGAGCTGCTGCGCCTGCTCCTCCTCGTACAGGGGGCCGACGAACTTCGTCGGGTCCTTGAACGCCGGATCGGCGGCGCTGACCTCGACTTGCGTCAGCAACGTGGCCATCAACGTGTCGGGTGGCATGGCGTTGCTCAGCTCTTGCTCGAGCAGGTAGCCGATCATCCCCTCGGTCTCCGCCCCAAGCACGTCGAGTGGATACGGCTCGACCTCGCGGTAGGCATCCGCCTGGAGTGCGAGCAAACCCACCTGTGGCCCATTGCCGTGCGCCACGACGAGTTCGTGGTCCGCAACCAGGGGCGCCATCGCTTCCGCCGCGATCCTGGCGTTGCGACGCTGGACTTCGGCCGTCATCGGCTCCGAGCGGCGAAGCAGCGCATTGCCGCCGAGCGCGAGCACGATTCTCATGCGGCGGCTCCCGCGGCGGCCGCCGGGACGCGTTCCGGCATCGGGGTCGCGCTGGCCCCCGCGTCCTGGCCGATCGTCGCCACCATGACCGCCTTGATCGTGTGGACGCGGTTCTCGGCCTCGTCGAAGACGATCGAGCGGGGGGACTCGAAGACCTCGTCAGTTACCTCCAGGGCGTCGAGCCCGTAGTGCTCATAGATCTCGCGGCCTACTTTTGTCTGCCGGTCATGGAAGGCAGGCAGGCAATGCATGAACTTGACGTCGGGGTTGCCGGTTTTCCGGACGACATCCATGTTGACCTGGTACGGTTTGAGCAGGTCGATGCGCTCCTTCCACACCGACTTGTCCTCCCCCATCGACACCCAGACATCGGTGTAGAGGAAGTCGACGCCCTGGATCCCCTCGTCGACGTTGCTGGTGATGCGTAAGCGCGCTCCGCTCTCTTGCGCCAGCCGCCGCGCGCTCTCGACCAGCTCCGCATCGGGCCACAGCGTTTGGGGCGCGCAAATCCGGACGTCCATCCCCAGCTTGCAGCCGGTGATCATCAGCGAGTTGCCGGTGTTGAAGCGGGCGTCACCGAGGTAGCAGTAGGCGATCTGGTTGAGCGACTTGCTCGAATGCTCGCGCATCGTCAGGATGTCGGCCAGCATCTGCGTCGGGTGGAAATCGTCCGTGAGCCCGTTGTAGACAGGTACCGGCGAGTAGGTCGCGAGCTCCTCAACGATGGCCTGACCAAAGCCGCGGTACTCGATCGCGTCGTACATCCGGCCCAGCACGCGGGCGGTATCCTTGATCGATTCCTTGTGCCCGATCTGGGAGCCTTCCGGACCCAGATAGGTGACGTGGGCACCCTGGTCATAGGCCGCGACCTCAAATGCGCATCGGGTCCGCGTCGAGGTCTTTTCGAAGATCAGGGCGATGTTCTTGCCCTGCAACGCCTGGCCTTCACTCCCCCGATACTTCGCCGCCTTCAACTGTGCGGCGAGATCTAGCAGGTAGAGGACTTCCTCGGCGGTGAAGTCGGAGATTTTCAGCCAGTCGCGGTTGCGCAGATCAGTACTCATGCAGACCTCCCTTCAACACGGCAAGCACTGGTGGTGCGGATTGGCTCGTAAGGTGCGGTTTCATGCTCGCAAGCGTCACGACCGCAAGGACGGCCAGCATTCCACAACCGCGACGATCAGGCCCCGCGCCCGACCTGCATTGGCGGCATATACGAGCCAGGCACTGATCGCCGACAGGTGCCCTCGACCAACGCCGCGATTCGGATCGTCGACCATGCCCGAGGCCGCCGCCGGGTGACTCACACCACCATCAAACTCAGCATCGTCCGCCCGGCCAAGTGCCGAAAGGCTCAGCCGTTATGGGATGCGGACCTCCGATCGATGTGTCACGGAGGGGCATTGAACGGGCTCATCAGCACGAGATGCACAGCGAGCAACCTCGACGATGGATGCGCGTGCCATGCTCGATCGTCAGACCGGCGGTGTCGCCCCCCGGTTGAATCGGTCCGTTGGGCGCCACGATGACGAACATGAGGCTGGTCCAGGGCAGGAAGCGGCTGCCGGCCAGGGGGCGATGAAGGTGTTGAAGTTGTAAAAAGCATGCTGCCAGCGGAACGGATCGACGAGGTTCCAAATCAGCCGAGAGGCCCGACGCGCCTGGGCGCGTACCCAGAACGGCATAGCAGCAAGCCGGTAAGCGCCTAGCGCAGATAGGCCCTTGGGCTCTCCCGCTGCCTCAGGTTCCCTGACAGACTGTGGCCTGTCCGCGGTGGCCCGACAGGGTCCAGAGCCACGGAAAAACATCGAGGAGGTATCAATGGCAGCGAAACAGGGATCGACCGCGACCAAGAGCAGGTCGGCGTCCGTCTCGGCAAAGGTTGAAGACCACCTGCGGCGGATCGCCCGGTCAGATGACAAGGAAATCGAGACCATGGTGGGGATGCGTCAGGGGCTCAAGGACATCACCCAGCTCGATGACAGGAGCTTCGCGCTGGTCAAGATTGCAGCATTGATTGCCGTCGACGCTCCGCCGGCGTCCTACACGTGGCAGATCGGCAATGCGATCGCCGAAGGCGTCACGCCCGAAGAGGTGCTGGGAACGATGTGGGCGGTCGCGCCGCAGGTAGGGGGACCACGGCTGATTTCCGCGGCGCCGGAAATCATGCTTGCCCTTGGCCTCGTTCTCAACGAGGAAGATGGGGAGGACTGGAAATGATCCGGCGTCGCCGTCCACTCTTGCGAGCGGCCGCCGTCGGTACCGTGGCGGGCGCCACGGCGGGCGCGGTTTCGGGTCGCATGAATCGAAATCAGGCGGGAGCCCAACAGGACGCGTACGCCCAGGGGCAGGCTGCCCAGCAGGAAGCGGACGCCCAACAGTACGCCGCACAGCAGCAAGCGGATGCCCAAGCGCAGCTCCAATATCAGCAGCAAGAGCTGGCACGCCAGCAGCAGGAGCTCGCTCGTCAACAGCAGCAGTTCGCGCAGCAGCTGGCCGCTCAACAGGCCCAGCAAAAGAGCTAGCGGCGGCTCGGAACACTACCACGAACCGGCCCCTTGAATCCTAGGGGCCGGTTTCATGCCGTCATCGAACGAGGGCTGTCATCGTCGAGTCAGGGAGGTGCCGTCGGGCTGGCGTCCCGGCCGGCAGCCCCATGTCAGCCACGGAACCAGGTGCCAAGGACTCGTCGAACCGACGTCGCCAACCGCCCAGTCCAATCGTCGGATTGCTCGGCCGCGGGGCGATAGCTTTCGCCAAATTCGGTGGCGAAGACGGCGAGATGACTTGAGTCGAGCACCGGCAGGCTGTAGACGTGGGCAAGGCGCGCCAGCGAGCTGGCTGTCGAGCCCGCGAGGAACATCGGCGCATAGCAAAGCGCCAGCGGGCGGGCAAACTCGCCACGGAAGCCTTCCTGATGGATGGTGAGCCGACCCCAGGCGAGGACCGCTCCCCCTACCAGCCCCGAGTTAATGGCGTCGACCATCTCATCTGCCTCGTGGTAGGCGTAGATGCCACAGGTACAGCCTTCGATTGGAGGCGTCGGCCCGGGTTGTTTCCGGTGCGGATTCGCCAGGGCCAGCGCCCCCGACTCGTTTTTGCATTCCGCTTTGAGGGCCACACCCGGGAGCCAGACCGCATAGCGATACGGCGAGGCCAAGCGCGGCCCGGTCAGCATCTCATCGATCCGCCAGACGCGAAACCCTATCGCCGGACTCATGGTGCACCGACCGGCAGCCGATCCGGCTCCCCGACCTCCTCAGGCCGCCTCTCCGGTTGGGGCACCGTGAGCGGCTCCTTCTCCGGTTCGGGCACCTCGACGGTACGGAGAGGAGGACTGCTCCATCCAAGTCCGTAGAGCATGCCTAGCCCTCCCGCATTCGCGCGAAGGCGTCGGTGCGACCCCAGCGACCGGGAATATCGAGGATCTGCAACCAGCCGATCTGTCCGGGAAGATGCGGGTCGACGATGAGATGCTCGCCAACCGGTTCCAGGCCGAGCAGGACCCGGAGTAGCAGTAGCGGTGCGCCTGTGGCCCAGGCCTGCGGGCTGCAGGCGGTCGTGTACTCCACGGGGAAGCGGGTCATATCGCGGCGAAAGCCGGCGAATGCTTCGGGTAACCGCTCATGAAAAAAGGTGGCGGCTTCCAGGATGCCCATCGCTACCCTGGCCGCCTCTTCACGATAGCCATAGCGGGCCAGCCCGAGCGCGATGATCGAGTTGTCGTGTGGCCACACCGTGCCGATGTGATACCCGATCGGGTTGTACGCCCCCTCCCCCTCGGCCATCGTCCGAATGCCCCAGCCCGAATAGAGCCGATCACTCAGCAATTTCTCGACACAATCGGCCGCGTGCTCCTGATCTACGATCCCACTCCAGAGCAGGTGGCCGATGTTGGAGGTTAGCGAGTCGACCTTCCGGCCGTCGCCGTCGATCGCCAGCGCAAAATGGCCACGCTCCTCGATCCAGTAGTCGCGGTTGAAGCGTCGCTTCAAAT